>JAHEAS010000235.1 GCA_024642645.1 Saprospirales bacterium
GTAACAGAAAGGTTGGAAGACCCAGATACGGTGACTTGATCAATAGCTGTGCATCCGTTTGCGTCCGTAGCAGTTACAGAATATGTGCCCGCAGTTAGGTTATTAATGACGGAGGTTGTAGCGCCATTGCTCCAAAGGAATGAGTAAGGTGCTGTGCCCGTGCCAGGCGTTACCATTGCGGTAGCGGAACCGTTTGCTGCACAACCACTGCTGACACCTGTGATATGTAAGTCCATGGCTGGCGTGCCGCCAACAGTGACTTGGGCAGTTGCTCCGCAACCTTGTGAGTCGGTAACTACGACTGTGTAATTGCCGGGGGAAAGGTTTGAAATGGAGGCGCCAGTAGCACCGTTGCTCCAAGCGTAAGTGTATGGAGCCACTCCTCCCGAAGCAGTTGCATTGGCTGTTCCAGTTGGTGTGCCGCAAGCAGATGATGGTGTAGCCGTGGCATTCAAAGAAATGCTGCCTTGCGGAATCAACACAACTGCTTCAGATTGGGTGCAGCCTAAAAAGTCTGTTACCGTTACTGAATAGTTGCCTGGCAGCAAGCCACTAACACTATTGCCCATGGCGCCATTGCTCCAAGTGACAGTGTAAGGCGCAGTGCCTCCGGTTGGTGCTACAGAAGCAGACCCGGTCGGGTTTCCACCTCCACAGCCTGGGTTGACCACTGTGAGGTTTACGTTTATTTGCACGGGGTTGCCAACTGTACCGCTTCCAGTAATGGTGCAGCCGTTGACATCTGTCACTGTCACATCATAGGTGCCCGGGCCGAGGTTCGGGTTAACTGAGCCAGTGGCACCGTTACTCCAATTGTAGGAATAGGGTGGGGTGCCGCCTGTTACGATGGCTTCTACACTTGCATCACAAAAGTTGAAGCAAGCTAGACCCTGAACAACGACATTGATGCTCATTGCGCTAGAAATTGCAGCGCAGGTAACGCCTTGACAACCATTGTTGTCAGTCACCGTCACACAATGCAGGCCACTAGAAAGTCCAGAAACACTGGCAGTAGTAGCTCCAGTGTCCCACAGATAGGTGTAACCACCCGTTCCCCCAGCACCAGTTGCAGTTGCGTTGCCACCGCCGGTGCATGGATTGCCAACAGCAATAGAAACACTTACTGCGCTTGGTTCGGTTAGGTTGAACGAGGCATTTGCCTGGTTGCCGTTGGCATCTGTCACTGTGACAGCATAGTTGCCTGCGGCAAGTCCTTGGAGAATGTTGCTGTTTGCACCGTTGTTCCAAAGGTAAGAGTAAGGAGCAGTGCCACCAGACACATTGGTGGACAGCGCACCATTTGTATATCCGTGGCAAGTTGGGCTAGTGCCAGAAATGGTTACACTGACCTGTGCACCTACTAGCACAGGGAGCATTATCACCATCACGAGCATTAAATTTTTGGAGACGCCCAATAGGATAGCCTTTAGGTGTTGATTTGGATTCATAGTCGATTAGTTTTGGTTTAATTATTAAAAGCCGACCGAGTGTAAGCTCGGATATAATCTTAATGTCGATAATTCTCAATTGGATTGAACCAGTTTAGCGCATTTAACCTGCACTTAAAAAACGTTGAATTGTCAAAATATCCAGCTAATCTGGAATTAATAAAATTGCAATAAAGCCTTCAGATAGCAGGCTCATTAACTTGATGGGTAGATGTTAAGGTGGGCTGAATTCGGAATGAAAATGTGTTAGTGTTTGCCCCCAAAATCGGTTTTGGTGAGTGAAATCGGGGCTAAGGTACAAAGGTTTGAATAATATTCTGCTAACAGATTCTTTTTAAACTTCGCATGATTATTTGGAATAATGTTGTTTTCCTTTGCCTTCAACTTGTCGATTATAGATTCATTATCTCAAAAAATAATTACAAAAAAAGGCATGAAGCGGCAGATTGGAGAAGATTTATCTACTCCTTCACTGCGCTTCATGCCCTTAGTTTCTAAGAAAAAACTTATTAACCGTTCGTTTTATTCCGTCAACAGCATCATCTTAGTTGCCGTTTCTGCGCCGGAAGTCAGGCGGTAGTACAAGATTCCTGTACCAATTCCCAATTCTTCCCGATTCAGCCTAAATTCATTGTACCCCTTTCCGCATGGTGCTACCAATGACTTCACAACCTTGCCAGTTGCATCGGTAATGGTTAGCATTGCCTTCCCGGCCTCCGGCAATCGGAACCCAATGACGGTTTCCTTATTGAACGGATTCGGCCTGTTTTGGAAAAGTTCAAAATCAGTAACAACTTCATTTTCAGTGAATTGCAAACGAATGTCCAGCAACTCACCATCGGAGCCGTACGCCTCGGAGCGGGTAAAACGGTCGCTCAGCCAGATAGCCTTCGATGGTGTTAAGTTGGTTTTTGCCCTGAAAATCAGGGTAAAATCAGCCAGCTCCTCGTTCCGCTCCCCGTGTTGGTTCCAGCTCGCCGATATGGCGCCATCTTCCAGGTTTGTGAAGCCAAAATTTGATGTCGTTGCTTGGCCTTCGCCAACTTCTACGAACTCAAGTAGGTCCGTGTCGAAGTCGAGTGTGAACTGGTAACCTACCGTTTCAAAATCCTTGGCTCGGAAGCTGAGGCTGCAAGTCTGCCCCGGTTCTAGGAGTTGGTTTTGCGTTGCAAAAATCAACGTTCCATTTCCACGTTCCTCGTTTTCCTCATTTACAAAACTGTAGGAAGCGTTTAGGTCGCCAATTTTAACTCCCACAAAATCTGCATCGAGCACCGAAGCTGGGAGGTCGTTGATGTTGATGATTTCCGGGAAGACCTCAAACCATGGGTTTGTTGGCACCGGAAAAACATAATCCTTGTCCACAAAGCGCCAAGAGGTGTTGCTGGGGAAGTTGGAATTGATATGGAGTATCAATTTGCGAAGCTCCACCAGGTCAAAAGTCGTGATGCTTTTCGAATTGTTGATGTCCGCAGCAATCATTTTGTATGGTGAATTGAGCAGTTCCGTATTGAGGATATGCCTGCTCATCAACACGATATCGTATGTGCTGACACCCGCAAGTGGATTGTCATCCTTGGCTGGCACAAGCGTTACGTCTTGCCCAATCGAAACGGTCGGGAAGTGAAAACTGCCCGTTGCACCTGTTGCCACTGGGGTATTCTGTCCATTGAGGCTTACTGATACATTGCCGACTGGCGTATTGTTTTCATTGAAAATTTGTCCACCAAGGTCAACAATGAGTGGGTTTGCAGGGCATACACCCATTCCGTCTTGCACTTCAATGGTGGTGACACAGAAGTCTTGGTTTCCAGATTCATCCGTAAACCAAACCTCTACAGGATTGACTCCAATATCGTCGCAGGTATAGGTATTGGTCGTATCGTTTACGTTTGGAGAAAACGAGACTAGGATTACGTCCGAACAATTATCAGTTGTACCAGCATTTAATTCACTCGCATTAACGGTAATCATCGGCGGAGTTACATTCATAATCCCTACAATCAGGCCATTCATGCAGGAGATGTTAGGTGCTTTGCAATCTTTTACCTCAAATGTATCCTTGCAAATTGCCTGATTGTTGCAACCATCGTTTGCTGTGAAAGTGGTGATAAAAGTACCTGGCCCATGCGTGAATGGCCCAAACCCAGCACCCAACCCCGGCGTATTGGCCGTAATGGTCACCTGGCTACTGCAATCCATCACCGTTGGTTGTGGCAGCGTAAATGTTGCAGCGCAAACGACTGAGTCTTGGATGCAAACATCAGGCACCTGACAGCTAACGAAAACCGGAGCCACATTGTCAATCACCATGATGATTTGGTCAAAGGTGATGAAGCCATCCCAGGGGTCAGAGTCTGGGTCAGTGTCCGGCCCAAACTGTTGGTTAGCTTGGTTGGCAGTCGGTTTCTGCGTTGCCGTCCAACTGTCCCGGAAGGTGCGAGCGTCGCAGTCCCCATCACCGTCGAGGTCGCACTGAGGGAAAGGCAGGCCGAGCATACTTTCAGGAACTTCCGTTACCTCTTGGTCTTTGATGGCACCTTGAACGCACCAGTTGATGACTTCCCATGTGCGTATGAACTTGTAGCAAGCCCCCGGCACGACTTCATAGAGGCCGTCGTCATGCGAGATAGCCACCATTTCACAGGTTTTATGAAAAACAGTTGGCTCACCAAAATTTGGCAGTGATTGCCCGCAGGTCACCGTGATGTCCGCTGGGAACTGCACGACAAAATCCGAGACATGGTCAACGAAAACCGTTTGTGTACAGATTGGTGACTGTTGGCCTTGCGCATCGGTCGCTTTCCAAGTACGGGTCATCGTGCCTTCTTTGCACTGCGTTAAATTGCTGGCAAAAGTGCGGGTCACGGTCATGCTCGTGCAGTTGTCAGCAAAAACAGGTTGCCCAAAATTTGCATCCAATAACTGGCTCTTGGCCGTCTGGTTACTGCCAAGTGCCGCAAGCTGCGTTTCGTAATTGTCAGCGTAAGCATCACAAGTAATTCGCTGGTTCGGAGGGCAGGTGATTAGCACAGGTGGCTGTTTGTCATTCACATCTACCTGAACCATGCAGTCGTTGAAGTTGCCGAAGCAATCGTATGCCCGGAACACGACCATGATTGGGCTGTTCGCCACATCTTCGCAGCAGAACACGACCGACGGGCCAAAAACCGTATCGTCGTGGCCATCGTTGCAGGAGTCTTCCATTCTGCGCACTTCAAAGTGGTGGAGGCAGCAGTTGTCGGTGCTACCTGTGTTGAAAACACTCGCCACCACCGTTGCTATTGGGTTGACACCAGAAGGCAAATCCACGTCTGTGAAACTCATACAAATAGCCGTTGGTGTAATGTCGTCCTTCACAGTGACGGGTACGATGGTGGTCGTCGAATTGCCGCAGGCATCCGTTGCAATATAGGTCACTTGATGCGTACCAATGCCCAGTCCGGGCGCTGGAATCGTGCCGCCATTCGTGCCATCCACTCCATTAATGTAGATGGCTTCACCAATTGTCGTGATAATCTGCACAGTCACGGCGTTGCAATTATCGCCAACGGTTGGTGGCAACAAAATCCCCGTGGATTTGCATGGCTGTGGGTGAACTGCAGGTACGTTTATGCTCGCGCTGAACGGCGTACGGGTAATTGTTGGACCAACTTTGTCGGCAATTTTTATGAATTGCACATTGTCCTCGCCCCCAACTCCCGTGGTAATGATATTGCCTGTGCACCAATCTACCACCGTCCAAGTCCGTAAGATTTTGAAGCTTGTTCCGCAAATCGTCAGGGGTTGGTCGGAGTAAAGAACGTTATATGCGCAGATGGTACTCACGCTCACATTTACATTGCCGGAACCTGTGTTGTTGAGCGTAGAATCGGGTAGCGTAAGGCTAACGTCAATACCTGGTTCAATCGGGTCCACGTCCGTAATGGTCGGATGAACTTTCGTTGGATTGACGATATTCGAGTGGGCTGCATATTGTGTGCAACTCCAGGTAATATCGTCAGGAAAATCAACGGGTGGTCTGGTGATATTGATGTTTTGAATACAATTCACCACACTCATATTTCCGTGATTGTCAGTGGCTTTGTAAGTCCTGCGGACAGTGTAGATGCCGTCATCGCAGATGTTGTTATCTATCACTTGATTGCCTACCAGCGAAATCACTGGGTTAGGGTCACAGTTGTCAACAGCCACTGGCGGTGGCACGTTGGCCAAACTAGCTGTGCAAAAAATCTGTACTGGCGCACTAGGGCAGGTGAAGACAGGCGCCATTTTATCCTCCAAATAAATCTGGCCCCAGCACGAGTTTTTGTAAACCTTGTCCCGAATTTTCACGGTCAGATATTGGCCGATGTAGCTACCACTAATTTCGTGGATATTCGCAGTAGTTGGGTTCAGGTCCGGTACAGGGGCTCCCCAGGCATCCGTCACCATGAACACCTCGTAGTAGCTGCCAAGTGGCATGTTGTTAGGGTTGATGCACATCGGAATTTCGCCTTCCAAAACCATTCCTGGCGTTAGCCAGATTTCACAATTCTGGTTGAGTGAAACTTGCATCAAATCGTTACAGGCGATGCCGTTGTTGAGTTGGTTCCAGCA
>JAHEAS010000236.1 GCA_024642645.1 Saprospirales bacterium
CTGCTGACCGTGTGTGATGGCTGCAACCACAGCGCTGTATGCTTCTTTCGGCATGTAGTGCATAGCCGTGCCAGAGGTAAAAACATTGGTTGCGTACAGTTCCGAACGCCTGGCATTTGGCTCGTTCACTGCCACAGGTTTTCGGTTTAACGTTGCTTGAATAGCTTGAAAACGGATAGTTGCCATGATGATGATATCTTTTTTTGATTGGTTTTAAAATCGGGGCAAAAGTAGGAGTAAAATAATTTTCCAGCAACCTATGTTGAAAAAAATAGGGGGTGTCTGCAATAAAAATTCGCATTAACCCTCGACACCCCCCAACAATTAGGGGGTGTAAGCTAAATTTTTATAATTACAATCTTTTTGTGGCCTTTCATAAATTGGCTAGGAATCTTTCTTTTTAGCCTTAAGTATTGCGCTGACAGAAAGAGCCAATATCAAATTCTGATATCAAAACTACCTTAGCAGTTGCAAGTACTTGATTTATAGGGGAACCATGCCAAAACACTCAAATTCACTTCGCCAATTATTGCTTTGCCTCCCCCCGGCAATCGTCGGAGCTTATGCAATTCTTTATTGGTGTAATAGTCACCAAGACCTGTCTGAATTGTATAAAAGCTTGAACCCCTATTTCTACAGAGCTGCCATGTGGGAAGCTGATTTATTCACGATAGCAACAAAATCAATGGGGAATTGGTGGTGCGTGGCAGGTTTTTTAGCTGCACTGACGTGGACAGTTTTACTTTGGAAAACACCGTGGCCTCCAATGCCAAAAATCAGGTTGAATAAAAACACCGCAGGAACTTATTCATTAATTCTAGTAGGTTCAATCTTGCTATCCCTGGCTTTCAACCAAAACATCACCTATTCCAGCGATGAGGTATTTTCAGCTTTGAATTTTGCAGCACTCCCAATTTTTCAGACCATCTCAAATTATCCGCTACCCAACAACCACCTCTTTTTTAATCTAATCAATGGGTTGCTATTCGGCTGGGCAGATGACCTTGTGTTGACTGGAAGAGTGATTTCCCTTTTTTGTTACTTGGCCACGGTCTGTCTTACTTGGCATTTTTTGTCAAAATGGACAGATGCCAAATGGTTGCGTTGGCCCATTTTACTTGTCATTGCGCTGCAATTCCCAGTTTTGGGGTTTTCATGGCAGGCAAGGGGTTACGAAATGGTGCTACTGTTCAGTTGCTTGAGTCTCGGAACATTCGTTCAATATTTCAACAGTGGTTCAAGCAAGTTTTTGCCATTGCATGCTGCTTGCAACATGGCCGGAATCTTCACCCTGCCTACTTATCTCTATTGGTGGCTAGGATTGCTATTGGCTAGTGTATTGATTCAAATTTTTGAAAAAAGGATTGACAAGCCCTACTTCAAGTGGTCAACACTTGCCATTTGTGGAAGTCTTATCCTGTACCTACCCCTGTTCAGTTTTTCCGGCATCCATTCATTGACTGCCAACAAATACGTACAAGCTGAAAGTACGAGCCATTTGCAATTCCTACTTAATTTGAATAAAGGCAATTATTTTGACGGGCTTTTCTCAGAGTGGTTTGCTGCAAGTACAATTAGTTTTTGGGTTAGCCTCTTGGCAGTACTTTTGCCAATGTTATTATTTAGAAAACCAAATGGGAAAAGACATCAAATAATACTTGGGATAACCTTTTATTGTATCATTATTGCTTTTGTTTTTACATCTACATTTATACTTAGGCTTCCCTATTATCGAAATCTTATAGCGCATGGCTATTTGGCCATTTTAAGTCCTATTATTGCTGTGCTTCCATATTTTCAATCAAAAAATGGACACCGATTTCTAGGGGCGTTTCTACTATTAATTGCTGCAATTTTTATCAAAAAAAATGCGCACCGAATTCCCAATGATTTGTACTATTATCAGGTTTCACATGAATTCAACAAGAACAACGGAATCCCAATAAACATCGACACATTAAAGCCGATTTATTTGGATTATGAGCAATTTTATTGGTGGTATGTTTTGAACAAACAATACCCAAATATTAATTCAAAAATATTGTGGAACAGGCCAAGGGCAGATTATTCTGAATCACAAATTATACAGAAAGATTCGCTGTCTCATAGAGACCAAGGGGTATATCAGCTCATTGAATAAAGAGGATTGAATTTATTTACCGATTTTATCAAAAAAACTATGCGCAACGATTTCATTGTTTTCACCATTGTCTCTCTGCTCTTCACCGCTGTGGTAGTGCACTTTTTTTGGCCACCATTTATCCATGTACTTTGGCTGCTCGCCCCGCTGTTGGTACTTGGCTTTTATGACATGTTCCAAGTAAAGCACGCCATTATGCGCAACTATCCAATCCTTGGCCGGGGTCGGTACATTATGGAAGAGCTTCGCCCAAAGATTTACCAGTATTTCATCGAGTCGGATACAAACGGGGCGCCCATCAGCCGGATTTTTCGTTCAGTTGTGTATTCCCGTGCTAAAAAAACGCTGGACACCACGCCTTTTGGCACCCAACTCGACGTGTACGCTGAGGGCTACGAATGGGTCAACCATTCCATAATGGCGCTTTCAGGCCCACAGCTCGACTACGCTCCCAGGGTGGTTTTTGGCACAAAAGCCTGCAAACAGCCCTATTCTTGTAGCATTCTTAACGTTTCGGCCATGTCTTTTGGGTCGTTGAGCGACAATGCCATTTTGGCGTTGAACGGAGGAGCCAAAATCGGTGGTTTTGCCCACAATACCGGGGAGGGCGGCATCAGCCCACACCACTTGGCCGAAGAAGGTGACCTAATTTACCAAGTTGGCACCGGCTATTTCGGCTGTCGGACCAAGGACGGCCATTTTTCCCCAGAAGCATTTGCGAAGCGGGTAGAACCTGCTAGCGTCAAAATGATTGAAATCAAGTTGTCACAAGGTGCTAAGCCGGGCCATGGCGGAATTTTACCTGCTAAAAAAAACACCCCAGAAATCGCTGAAATAAGAGGGGTTGTTCCGGGAACGGAAGTGCTATCGCCACCTGCCCATTCCGCTTTCAATTCACCCGTTGGACTGCTCGAATTGGTGCAGCAAATGCGGGAACTTTCCGGCGGTAAGCCCATTGGGTTCAAGCTCTGCGTAGGCCGAAAAAGTGAGTTCCTTGGCATTTGCAAAGCGATGAAAAAAACAGGAATTCTGCCAGATTTCATCACTTTGGACGGTGGCGAAGGCGGCACTGGAGCTGCGCCCTTGGAATTCTCAAACTCGGTAGGAATGCCCTTTTTGGATGGACTGGCCTTTGTTTGCGATGCGTTGCAAGGTTTTGGGCTGAAAAACGAAATCAGAGTGATGGCCGCCGGCAAAATCATTACTGGCTTTCATATCTTTCGAGCAATGGCTTTGGGTGCCGACACCTGTAATTCAGCCCGAGCCATGATGCTTGCTTTGGGTTGCATCCAGGCACTGGAATGCAACCAAAACACCTGTCCGACAGGGGTTGCCACACAAGACCCTGAGCTGACGCACGGGCTGGTTGTGAAGGATAAAAAAGTTAGAGTGGCCAACTTCCATGACCAGACCGTCCATTCCTTTATAGAACAGATGGGTGCCGCTGGCCTAAAAGAACCAAGGTCCATCAGCCGGGCACATGTGTACAGACGGGTAAGCATGAGCGAAGTTCGGCGCTATGACGAGGTTTATCCTTATCTGCCAGAAGGTTGTTTGCTGGATGGGCACACCATTCCTAAAAATTGGGTAGTTGACATGGAGGAGGCATTTGTGGACAAGTTTTAAGGTGGAATGTTTTGGGTTAAGGCTACTGTTTGGATTATTTTCGGTTTTAGATTCCCAAAGGAATTTCCTTACCTTACGCCCTCTAAGCACCAATCATTCAAAGCCTTCATGAAGTCATCCACAAAATTAATGCTGGTCGTATGCGGAGTAATCTTGGCATCGATTTTCTTGTTTCCTGCATTTTTCAGCAGAGACAAAACCGCCGAACTGCCTGATGTCGTTGACTTCAATTACCATATCAAGCCAATCATTTCTGACCGCTGCTTCAAGTGCCACGGCCCCGACAAGGCCAAGCAAGAGCAAGCGCTTGGGTTGAACACGGAAGCCGGTTTCTTCAAGACTTTAAAAGAAGATTCTACCCGGCATGTCGTTGTGCCAGGCAAGCCGGAACTAAGCGAACTTTATCGCCGAATCATGGAAACTGACCCAGAGGAAATGATGCCGCCGCCGGAAAGTAACCTCACGCTCACCGATTTTGAAAAAGCCTTGATAAAAAAATGGATTGAACAAGGGGCGAAATATAAACAACACTGGGCATTCATTCCGCCAACAAAACCAGCTTTACCCAAAGTAAAAAATAAGGACTGGGCAAAAGGTGATATTGACCTTTTCATTTTACAAAAGCTTGAAAATGAAGGGCTTAAACCAAATGACGAAGCCGACAAGGAGCGACTGCTACGCCGAACCAGTTACGACCTAACTGGTCTTCCGCCTGCTCCTGCCCTACTCGACCGCTTCCTCGCCGACAAGTCTACGAATGCCTTTGAAAAAATGGTGGATACGCTGTTGGCCAAACCTAGCTACGGTGAGCACCAGGCTTCGCAGTGGCTCGATTTGGCCCGATATGCTGACTCTCACGGTTACCAAGATGACAGCTACCGTTCCCAGTGGCCTTGGCGGGATTGGGTCATTCGTGCCTTCAACGAGGACATGCCCTATGACCAGTTCGTGACCTGGCAATTGGCTGGAGACCTTTTGCCCTCAGCCACCAAAGAACAAATATTGGCCACGGGCTTTTGCCGCAACCATAAAATAACCCAAGAAGGCGGCGTTATCGAGAACGAATACCGGGTTGAGTACATCGCTGACAAGACTAATCTCTACTCCACGGCTTTTCTTGGCCTCACAATGGAATGTGCCAAATGCCACGACCATAAATACGACCCTATTTCACAAGAAGAATATTACAGCACTTATGCCTTTTTTAACCAAAATACGGAGCGAGGCTTTTATGGCGATGTGAGCAACGTGAGCGTTGCAGAGCAACCAACGCTCTCTCCAACAAAAGAGGAACTAAATGGCATACTCAGTTTCATCAACCACTCGCAGCCCGACTCAGTGGTGAGCATGGTCATGGCGGAGTCAGATACGCTCCGTAAAACCTATTTACTCAAACGTGGCCAATACGACCATCCAGACAAAGAAGTGACTTTCGGCACTCCTAAGGCAGTACTGCCATTTCCCGAAACCCTTCCCAAAAACCGCCTTGGCCTAGCACAATGGACATTCAGCAAGGAAAATCCATTGGCAGCAAGGGTGGTTGTGAACCGGGTTTGGCAGCAATTATTCGGAGTTGGGTTGGTTAAAAGCGTGGAAAATTTTGGCAGCCAAGGCGAGTTGCCTACCCACCCTGAGCTGCTTGATTGGTTGGCTGTTGATTTTCAGGAAAACGGCTGGGACCTAAAGCAATTGATAAAAAAAATAGTGACTTCAGCCGCCTATCGGCAATCGGCAGTGACTTCTCCTGAGAAACAAGAGCGGGACCCTGAAAACCGCTTTGTCAGTCGTGGCCCTCGTTTCAGAATGACACCGGAAATGATTCGAGACACATGGCTAATGGCCAGCGGCCTCCTTAACCCAATGATTGGTGGCCCACCTGTGCGCCCCTACCAGCCGGCGGGGCTATGGGAAGAAACAAACGCTGGGGATGGCCGTGGCTCACTGACCAAGTATGTGCAGGATAAAGATGAAAAGCTTTACCGTCGAACGATGTACACCATTTTCAAGCGAACATTGCCGCACCCTTTCCTAACTACCTTCGATGCCAGTTACCGAGATGTTTGCGCCGTGAAACGCCAGCGCACCAACACTCCATTGCAGGCCCTTAACCTCATGAATGACCCGCTGATGCTGGAAGCTAGTCGAACATTGGCACAAAAACTAATCAAAGCCGAGGGGAAGTCAATGCCTGAGCTGCTGGCGAGCGCCTTTAGGCAGGTCGCATCACGTCAACCCTCATCGAGGGAGCTGGCCGTTTTGGAAAAACATTTTACTGAA
>JAHEAS010000237.1 GCA_024642645.1 Saprospirales bacterium
ATGTTCCCGACCGAAGGCTGTGCGGCTTCCTTTTTTTATCAAATTCTGAAAAACCAAGTCCTGTGCCTCGGTCGCTGCCATACTCATCTGTCCGATGCTTCGGGCAATGCGGCGTGCGACGGGCTTGAGCAGAGTTGACTTGAATTTCATCTCGGAGGGAGTTTTGAGGTGACATCTTTTTGCCCGCTGCACTTTTCAAATTTGGCTGAAAAATTAAAAGGCAAAAGGTGTCATCTCAAAACTGTCGCCCACGAGATGACACCTTTTTGCCTTTTAAAACCCTGCAAAAATCAAAGTGTATGGCGGGCAAAAAGATGTCACCTCATTGACTTTGGTTGTGGCTTCGCCACTATAGGTTTCGTAAAAATGGCGTTGGCTTTTTAAACCAATTCCATCTTCTTCACCCCAACTTTGTACAGCTTTTTGTAGTATTCGTCGGCCATGCGGTCGGAGTCAAAGAAGGTGACCACTTCCTTCATGCTGTTTTTCACCACAGCCAGCCATTTTTTGCGCTTTTTGTAGTACAGGGGCAGTATCTCGTTTTCGAGCACAGCAACTAAGTTTTTACGGTCGAATTCATCCTGTATGCCGTCTGGCCAGCTTTGGTCGGCCTGGTCGGTCACGAAGCAGTTGTGGCCGTGGCTGGCGAATTCTGGAATCCAACCGTCCCAAGTGGAGAGGTTCACGCAGGCATTCATGGCGGCAGTCATGCCGCTGGTACCTGATGCCTCCCGTGGGATGCGGGGGTTGTTCAGCCAGATGTCGCTGCCCTGTTTCATGGTTTTCGACAGGGAAAGCTCGTAGCCTGTGATGACGGCCACGTTCGGGTATTTCTTCGAAATATGCTCCAGCTTGTTGAAGGTGCCAATGGCATCGTAGTCCATCGGGTAAGGCTTGCCCGCCCAGATGATTTGGATGGGCATTTCCGTGTTGTTCAACAACCTTTCAAAATCCTCCAAATCACGGGTGATGAGGTCGGCACGCTTGTAGCCAGCATAGCGCCTTGCCCACACCAGCGTCAGCACGTCGGGCTGAAAAATCTTCCCTGTCTGGTCTGCTACCACCTCGAAGAGGCGGAGTTTCAGTTCCGTTTTACGGGCATCGAGGGCATCATCGTCACTATTGAGCAATGCTTCATCGAGCTGTGGGTCGTGCCAGTACAGGTGGTTCTGGGCGTTGGTGATATGCGTGATGGGGCAAATATTGTCGTAGCCACTCCACATTTCACGGGCCACTTCGCCGTGTATTTTTGAAACACCGTTGGCCATGCGGGCCATGCGGAGCGCCGCCAAAGTGTGGCTGAACACCTCGTCGGAAATGCCCGTGATCCGGCGTACTTCCGAGAGCGTGACGTTTCCGAAGAAGCTCATGCGCTCCAACAGGTGAATGTCGTGCTTCTCGTTACCAGCCTCCACGGGTGTGTGCGTGGTGAAAACCAAACGCTTTTGCACCTCGTCCATCACCCCAAATTTGTCGTACAAATGAAAGGCGGCAGGCAGTGCATGCGCCTCGTTCAGGTGGTACACGTCTGCATTGTAGCCGAGAATGTCGAGCAGCTTGGCGCCGCCCATGCCAAGTAGGATGGACTGTGCCACCTTGGCCTCCGTGTTGTTGGAGTAAAGGCGGTGGGAGATGGTCTGCGCCAGGTAATCGTTGTCCGGGTGGATAGTGGACAGCAGGAACATCGGTGCCGAACCAAATACATGCGGCGGCAAATACCAAGCCTTTACCGTGATGTCGTGCTTGTTCACTTGGATTTTGAACTCGATGCCCGTGTCCACGAGGAAATTGTACTGGCGCTCCAGGAAGAGCACGTCCATCTCGCCGGTGCCATTGCGCACCTGGTCGTAGTAGCCGTACTTCCAGAGGATGCCGATGCCAATGAGGTTTTGCTTGAGGTCGTAGGCGCTGCGCATGTGCGAGCCTGCGAGGTAGCCGAGGCCACCGGAGTAGATTTTCAGCGCTTGGTCAATGGCGAACTCCATGCTGAAGTAAGCCACTTTTTGTGCGTATTTTTTATCAGTGGGGTATGGATGCTTAAAAGGCGTAAACTGACTCATGAATCCGTAGTTTTCGATGAAAAATTGCCCGGCCTGTTCGTCGGGCCGATGCAGTTGTATGTTTTGTTTCGTGTATTACCAGGTGTCTTAAAGCAAAAATCGGGGGCGAAGATATTGAATTAGTCAGAAACTGCGCCAGTTGTTGCGCAGCGCCTAAAATTGGGTGCTGTTAAAATGTAGTTTTGTGCCTTGCAAAACCAGTTTCAATGAAAGCTTTCCAGACCATTTTGTTGCTTGTGCTCTCCAATACCTTCATGACCTTCGCTTGGTATGGCCACCTGAAGTTCAAGGATATGAAGTTCACCGAAAACCTCGGGCTGCTGGCTATTATCGGCATCAGTTGGGGCATCGCCTTCTTTGAGTATTGCCTAATGGTGCCCGCCAACCGCATCGGCTACAAGCTGAACGGTGGCCCGTTTTCATTGATGGAACTCAAGGTGATTCAGGAGGTCATCACCCTGACGGTGTTCACGGTTTTTTCCCTGCTGCTGTTTAAGACGGAAACTTTTAGGTGGAATCACATGGCGGGGTTCGGTTGCCTTGTGCTGGCGGTGTATTTTATTTTCAAAAAATAGCCCTCGTTTGCCGCAACGAGGGTCATTGCGGTTTTTCGGCTTTGTTGTTATTGCTCCACAATGCGGAAACTCACAAGCTCCAAACCCTGCCCACGTCCTTCATTGGGATGCACCCAAGGTAATCTCCCGGCACGGGGTCGTAGTTCAGCACTTTCAAGCCTACTTCCTCTGAAGTAAAATAGCCCCAAAGCATGAGCGATTTCATGGAACGGTAAAACCCAACGGGCTTCTGCTCGCCCACGGCTGTGCCCCATATCTTGCCGTTGTATTTGGGTGAATTGGCTTCTTCCGTTTTTAGGAATTCAGTGCGCTTTGCAGCATCCATTTCGGCGAAAGGCTTGCCGAATTTGCCCTTGCATCTTTCATCAAACTGCGCCATATCCGCCACGAGCGCTTTTCGGCCTTCTTCGTTGTAAAGTTTTGAGAAGACCGTATCCATGAATATGTCCACTTTCATGTCCAAGCCGCCAGGCGTGGCAGTTTTGGGTAAAACGGTGTCCACCAAGGCCGAAATCAACTGGGCTTGGTCAGTGCTGAGGAAAGTGGGTTGCCAACTCAGGCGTGGCTCCGATTTGCAGGACTGCAAAATGGAAAACATGGACGTGGTCAGGAGGGAGGCTCCGCCCAAAAGGGCTGTATTTCTGATGGCTTCTCTTCTGTTCATTTCTTCTTGGTTGATAAGGGCGATAAGGGTTGATGAGGTTGATGGGGGCCAATATCAACCCTTATCAACCTCATCAACTTCATCAACCCATTTTACAAGTTCCCTTTTTTAAGTTCGCTCATCGCATGGTTGGCCGCACGGGCAGTCAAGGCCATGTAGGTCAGCGAGGGGTTTACGCAGGAATTGGAGGTCATGCAGGCGCCGTCCGTCACGAAGACGTTTTTGCAATCATGCACCTGATTTGTGGCATTTAGCACCGAAGTTTTGGGGTCACGTCCCATGCGGGCAGTCCCCATTTCATGGATGCCGTAGCCCATTTCGTGCTTGTTGTCAAAGCCGACGATGTTCTTGATGCCGCATTTTTCCAGCATTTCCACAGCGTCCTCTTGAATCTGCTTATTTAGCGCCAACTCGTTTGCCTTATATTCAGCGTCAATGGCAAGGGTCGGCTGCTTCCATTTGTCGAGGTTGTTTTTGTCAAGTGTGACCTTGTTGTCGTGGTAGGGCAGGCACTCGGCAAAGCCCGTGATGAAGAATTCCCAAGGGCCAGGATTGGTAATAAGGCTGTCTTTGAACTCTGCACCGAAGCCGTCCTCATTCGCACCGCCACCCCAGCCGGGTCGAGATGCGCCACCTTGAAAGCCAAAGCCCCTCACGAACTTGTCTGATTTTGTTTTTTCATTGATGTTCCAATAGCGGGGAATGTAAATCCCGTTTGGGCGGCGGCCTTTATAATACATATCCTCAAAGCCGTCATAATTGCCCATCGCACCGATACGGTAGGTATGGTCCATGAGGTTGTGGCCGAGCTCGCCGCTATCATTTCCAAGGCCGTTGGGGAAACGGTTGGACGTTGAGTTCATCAAAACTTGGGTGGTGCTGAGGGTGGAGGCATTGCAGAAGATAATTTTTGCGTGGTACTCCACCATCTCGCCCGTTTCAGAGTCAATCACTTTCACCCCTGTTGCTCGGCTTTTGTTTTCATCAAAAACGATGGATTGGACGATGGAAAACGGGCGCATGGTGAGGTTGCCCGTAGCGTTGGCGGCGGGCAGCGTCACGGCATTGCTGCTGAAATAGGCTCCGAATGGGCAGCCCCGGTCGCAGCGGTTGCGGGTCTGGCACTTTCCCCTGCCGTTGTGCGGCACAGTGAGGTGCGCCACCCGTCCGATAATCAAATTCCTGCCAGGGAATTCCTTTTCGAGCCGCTGCTTCACCTCTTTTTCCACGCAATTCAATTCCATCGGCGGCAGGAAGTGGCTGTCAGGCAATTGTGGCAGGCCGAGCGCCTCGCCGCTGATACCCGCATATTTTTCCACGTAAGTGTACCAGGATTCCAAATCTTTGTAGCGGATTGGCCAATCTACCCCGTGGCCATCCTTGGCATTGGCCTCGAAGTCAATCTCGCTCCAGCGATAGGTCTGCTTGCCCCAAAGCAGGGAGCGGCCACCCATCTGGTGCGCCCGCACCCAAAGGAAGGGCTTGACCTCAGTGTAGGGGTTTTCCTCGTCGTTGGCGTAGAAGTGCTTGTTGTTCTCGCCGACAAAGCCGGTGCGGGCTACCTTGAAGTGCTTTTTCTGGTCTTCCGGCCCTATGGCGCCCCGCAGTTCCAAATCCCATGACTCGTTGTTCATCGTTGGATAGTCCTTGATGTGCTCGACCATGCGCCCCCGTTCTAACACGAGTGTCTTTAGGCCGCCTTCGCAGAGTTCCTTGGCGGCCCATCCGCCGCTCATCCCGGACCCTATGACGATGGCGTCGTAGGTCATGTCCTTTTTTGCGTCAATGTTGAAGTTCGGCATATTGAATTGGAAATGTTATTCGGTAAAGATAGCGACAAATTTTCCATAGGTAGAAGCTGCTATCTGAGGAAGTTCATGTCACAAAAAAAAAGCAATTAGAAGATTTTGATTAAACGCCTTTACACCTGCACTGGCCCATCTCCCGCCCAATCTTCCAGATAGGATTCGTCTTCGCAGAGCGGTTTCAGTTCATCTTCAATAAATCCCCGAACCTCGTGGATAATGTTTGCTGGATAAAGCAAGTGTAGGTTAGGCCCGGCATCCAAGCTAAAGTAAACTGGGTGCTTCGTCTCTTGGCGGTAATGGCGCAAGCGCTCAATCATTTCTAAAGTATTGGGTTTCAATAGGATATACGACGGGTTGCTACTCATCATCAGCCCATGCAAGGTCAGTGCCTCGTTCTCGGCGATGCGCCCGAACTCTTCCAAATCGCCAGTGCGAAGCGCTGGAATCAGGCGGCTCAGGTTGCGCTTCGCATCAGCATATCTTGCCTCAGCGAAGGGGTGGTTTTCCATCAGGCTATGCCCCGCCCGGCTGCTCACCGTTTTGGTGGAAGTGCTGGCAAGTAGGATGTCGTCGTGCATGCCACTGAAAACCGAATGCAACTCCTCCGCCATCGGCACGGCGAAGAGGTTGGATGAGCCCTTCACCTCGCCCGTTTCACCCCAAAGCGCAGCTTTTGGGAAGATGGAGCGGCAGGCACTGCCCGACCCCAACCTCGCCACGTAGGATGCCTTTTGGTCAAAAGCCGCATCGTCGTCCAAGGTCTCAAAAAGCTCGTGCTCCAACGAAGTGAGGCAAAGTGCCAGTGCACTCATTGAGGAAGCAGAGGATGCGATACCCGCTGAATGCGGAAAGGAGTTGCCGCTGTATATGGTCAAATCTAACTGCCGCAGGAACGGGAAGATGTCCGTCACGCTTTCGAGGTATTTT
>JAHEAS010000238.1 GCA_024642645.1 Saprospirales bacterium
CCAATGGGCGTGCGCACGGCGGATACGATGAATACTTCTTGCATGATGGTTGTATTTTGATTAGGCGGAAAAATTAGGCCGCAAAGGTCGGATTTTTTTTGAAACGGATGTTTGCGAAGCAAAACAACTGGCGCTGAAATGGAACAAAACAAACTACAAAAGCGCCATTATTTTTGGCAAAAAAACCAGTAGCCCCACCACCGCCGCACCAATCGCTGCCAACAGTACAGCGCCCGCCGCCACATCCTTTGCCTTGCCGGCCAGCGGGTGATGACCCGGCGAAACAAGGTCGGTGAGGTATTCCAATGCCGTGTTGAAAGCTTCTGCTGCCAGTACGGATGAAAAGGCCAACGTCACGAGGCACCACTCCGTGCGGTTCAAGTCAAAATAGCAGCCAGCGATGATGACTAGTACGGTGGCGAATAGGTGAATTTTTACATTAGCCTGTGTGCGAACCATGTCGGCGATGCCAGCGAAGGCGTAGCGAAAACTATTGAGCCGTTTTTTTAACATAGTTTGCCAGCGGGTTGATTTGGAAAGCGGCCATGATGCCGAGGTGACGACCCGCCTTGTCACTGAAGTTGACGAAGTCTCCACAGCCTATCCTTTGAGAATGGAAAATATGGTCCACTGGCACATCCCAGAACGAGCGCTGCCTGTCCATGAAGCCCGAACGGCTCTCCAGCAGCCCTGTGCTATCCATAAACGCCTGAATTTCCTTCGACCAAGAAACCGAATTGAAATCGCCCATCACTATCAACGGCATGTCCATGCGGCCAACTTGGGTAGTCAGTATCTCCAGCTGACCCTCAAGCCTGCGGAGGGAATAATCGTTGAGAGCAGGTTCGGTATGCACACTGATGAGGCAGACGTCCATGCCATCTTTTTGCAGGCAGACCCGCAGGCTTGGTATTTCTTCGTAATAAAAAGTATCCACGCTGCTCAATGGAAAGCGGGAAAAAAAGGCCATCCCGAAGATTCCGAGGTCCACCATGGTGTGGTGATACGGATAGGTTTGACTCAGTGAGTCTTCCAGCCACTGGCTCCAACCCGGGGTCACTTCGTGTACGGACAGGATATCGGCCCCGGAAGTCCGCAGTGACTTGACCATATCTTCCGGCGTGGAACTGTTGGTCAAGTTAAACTGGGCTACTTTCAGGCGAACCTGGTTGTCGTGTGGTTGATACCGCTTCAAAATAGAAGAGCGCCAGCGCTCGATGGAGTTGTTTTTTATGGAAAATTTCAGGTAAAAACAGAGCAGCAAACACCCTCCGAAGCTAATAAAAGTAAGTCGTGGCTGTTTGAAAAACAGGAAGACAAAGCCACCGAACAGGAATGCCAGCATGAGTTGGACAGCATAATTAACTACCCATGAAAAGGAAGGAATGACGTGAGGGTACACACAGACAAACACACCAAAGGCCGTCAACGCAGCAATCGTGGTGTGTAAAATTGGATTTGAGAGTAGTTTTTGAGTCATGTGCCGCAGACTTTACCTGCTGAGAATCCTTAAAACATTGTGCAAATATACGCACCATTTTTAACGAAACGATTTGATACACCATCACCCTGCCCGTTTACCCTGAAAAAAACGCTTCATCAATTCAGAACATTCGGCTTCCATAATGCCATAAGCAACAACGGTCTTGGGGTGCAAAAGCTCCCGGCCGATGCGCACAAAGCCCCTTTTTTCGTCAGTAGCACCGTAAACTACCCTGCCCAACTGCGCCCAGGCGAGTGCACCGGCGCACATCACGCACGGCTCCAACGTGACGTACAGCGTGCATTCATCGAGGTATTTGCTGCCTAGCGAGTTGGCCGCTGCCGTCAGGGCCAGCATCTCGGCGTGGGCGGTCACGTCGGTCAGTAGTTCAGTCTGGTTGTGCGCCCGTGCGATGATGCGATTGCGACAAACCACGACTGCCCCCACTGGAATCTCGTCCCGCTCGAAGGCTGCCTCTGCTTCCAGCAGGGCTTGTTTCATGTAATGTTCGTCGGAGAAAACGGTTAGCATTAATTGATAATTTTCATTTTAAGATTTTCACCCGGCGTGCCAAGTCAACAGGCACCTGAATATGCTTCCCAGCCTGCTCTACTTCGATAAATTCAGTTGCTTTATTCAAAATTGAAAAAGCCGTTTCGGGCAGCAAGCCAAGCTGCCACAGGCGGCTGGACACATGCTCGCCGGGCTGTTTTGCAGCAATGGTGGCCTGCTGATTGGGCAACAGCTGCAGGAGCGAAAACTCTGGCAACCCCCGCCGTGCGGGTATTGGCGAGCCATGCGGGTCGGTGGTGGGGTAGCCGAGTGTCTTGTCCACTTCGTCTAGGATTTCGTCCGTGAGCAGGTGTTCGTACTTATCAGCGTCCTCGTGGATTTGCTCGGCGCTGAGGCCCATCTCGCTGGCGAGGTACGTCTCCCAGAGACGGTGGGCCCGCACGAGGCGACGGCCTTCTTCCCGGCCTTCTTCTGTGAGTGCGAGGCTATTTTTTTCGAGCAGGTTTTTGCTCCGCAACAGCTGTAATTGGGTTTGCAGCGCCGTTTTCGAAAAGCCAAGGCCTTGAAGCAAGCCATCCAAGGTGAGTTGACCCTGCTGTTGCTGGCGGTAAGCCAGTTTCAGCACATCTTCCAACCGGATGCGGCGCTGGAGTTTTCTTTTTTGGAAAAGCCGGAACACAAGGCCTTTTTTCGGAGAAAAAAATGCCGCCACCAAGTAAAATACCGTAGCCGTGACGGCCATTGCCGGACCGGGTGTGGTCTCAAATAAAATGGCAAAAAACAACCCAGCAGCTGCCGATAAGAATCCAAAAAAAGCTGCAATTGCCAACGCATAATGCAGCCGATTGGTTAGCAGCAGCGCCGTCGAAGCAGGCGTCACGAGCATCGCCACTACGAGAATGACCCCCACCGTGCTCAATGCAGCCACCACCGCAAACGACAGCAGGAGCATTAAAAAATAGTGAATCGTGCTTACCGAAATGCCCATCGTTTGGGCAATGACGGGCTGAAATGTCGTGATGAAGAGGTATCGATAAAACACCACCACACTCACCAGTACATATACAGTGACGCCAAAAGTCAGCCATAGGTCCTCGTTTGTCACGCCCAGCACCTGGCCGAAAAGGAAATCCTTCAAGTCGAGGTGAACCCCCGGCTGGCGGCTGATGTACGAGATACCGATAACCCCCAGCGAGAACATTGCCGTGAACACGATGCCGATAGCAGCATCGTTTTTAGTCTTCACATTTCGCTGAATCCAGGTGATGATAACTGCCGTGAGCAGGCCCGCAATGACTGCACCAGAAAATCGGCCAATGGTGTTTGCCCCCAGCCCAATCATGAACGCCACCACCACCCCTGGTAAGATGGCATGGGAGAGCGCATCACCGATGAGCGCCATGTTGCGCAGCACAATAAAACACCCCAATATACCGCAAGTGATGCCTACTAAAGCGGAAGCTATGAGTGCCCGAATGGCCCAGGGTTCTGCGAATTGTTGGAGGATTTCTATCATTTTTGGTTGCCTTTCATTTAATTGGTTTTCACGGCAAATTAATCATTTCTCCTAGATGCTATTAGGTTTCTTCAAATTGATATTTGCCCGTCCTATTGGGACTTTGCTCCACCCTGTTTATAAAACGTGTCCCGTAACCTAATGGCGAAACCTACTTTATCAATGTGAATAGGATTTTGACCTCGGAGAGGTCATATTTTTGTAGAAAATAGAAATAATAACGGCCACGACCTCGGAGAGGTCGCATATTTATTCTGTTGAGAATTCTAACATTCGACCTCTCCGAGGTCGTTTATACTCGGTAATAAGCGTAAATATCATCCTCCTACTTTCGTCCCACAATTGGTGCAAAAAACCGAACCTGCCTGCAACCGTGTGCCGCAGTTTGGGCAAAAGTTAATGGCACCGGGCGGCGGCGGTGCAAAGGCCGTTTTCCGCTCCAAAACATTCCGGTACTCGCCCGATTCGGTCCACTGGAAGTACTGGTTAGCACGGGCGATTTCCCAACCTTTGTTTTGGGTAGCATATTTGGAAAACTTGAGGAACATGTTTTTTTGGATGCCTTGAAACTCGATGGCTTGTGTCTTGAAGTCATCGAGCACCAACGTGGGGTCGTACTTCATGGGCAGACCGGCGGCTTTGATGAGGGCGGTGCAGGCCACGGTGACATCCTGGCAGGCGAGGATGCCCGCCCTGTCGGCGGTGTATTGGGCGCATTGCAGCCACTCGACGAGGGCGAGTTGGATGCCCGCCGAGAGCAGCCCGCCGAGGCCCATCGTGGCGGCGGAAAGGGCATCCATCAGTACGGGCATGACCTGGCCCAGCTCGCTGTACAGCACATGTTGGCACTGGATATGCCCTATTTCCCGACCGAAAATGAAAAGCAATTCCGCCTCCGTAAATTTCTCCAGCGCATCCGTCCCTATGACGATAATGGTTTTTTCCACGCCGCACGAAACGCAGTCGAAATACCCCTCCCGCATGACGTAGAGCTGTGGCCGCTCCTTGAAATCGAGGATATCACAAGCCGTCTCGAAAATGTCGTAAACATCAGGGAAATTGGATTGAGTGAGCTTCAGGCTGCTGCCCATGAACTGCTGCTTGAGATAGGTCTCGAGACCCCATTCGTAAAGCTTTTTGATCATCGTATCCAGGCCCTTGGTGTTTTGCAGGGCGTGGAGCGCCTTGGCGTCGAAGGGATGGAGGTACTCCTCTGAGTTGAGGCCGTTGATTTTGGTCAGTTCCATTTCATGGCTTTAACAACAGCATACTTCCCGAAGCCAAAAAGGCTTCGGGAAGTGCTGAATTAACTTTTTTCAAAGTGGCTTAATACCCGCCACCCATGCCGCCGGCCATCACGCCGAGCGCCATCATGAGTATGTAAAGGACGATGCCCACACCAAACCCGATGGCCGCAAACTTGCAAACATCGCTGGCAGATTTTGGCTTCTCGGTTTTCCAAACGAAATAAAGCACCAAGCCAACAATAGGAAAGCAAAAGGCGACGATTTTGAGTACCGTGTCGGCACCTTGGTCATTACCAGGCCCACCACTAGCTGGCGGAGGCGGTGGTGGCGGTGTGCCGTAAGCGTTGCCACCTGTGTTGGAGGCAGTGGGTTTGAGCGGTGTGCCGCAACTAGCGCAGAAACCTGCGGATTCACTGTTTTGGGTACCACATTTTGGACAAAACATAGGTCTTCCGATTTTTAGTTGTTATGAAATTAGGTTGATGATTCCAGTTTTTTCGATGATCCAATCCCCCACGATAGCCACCAGCCCCATTTGCGCCATGCCGAGTAAAAAGCCCGTTCCGAGCCGAAGCCAATTGTTGCTCTGCCGCCAGCCGTAAAGTTGGGTAGCGCCGTCCAGCCAGCAGGGCAACATTAGCAAAAATATCCAAAGAAAATTGAGTGACAAGATTTTAAGCGCAAACAGCGGCAAAGTGACGAAACCCAATACCGTACCAGTGCACCGTGCGCACACGGGGAATTGTTTTCCCTTCCAGAAAAATGATCGCTCCGGTCTGCGGTGACAGACGTTCAGCATAGATTCGTAGAATTCTTTTTTCGTCATCGGTAAACAAGGAAAAAGTACAAAGTAAAAAGGCTAAAGTCGGAAACCTCGTTCCCCTACTTTTTACTTTACCCTTTTTACTTTTTCCTTCTAAAAACTTACCAGCGTGATCTTCGGTCCCCCGCCATCTTTCGGAAAAAACACCCGCACGCTGCCGGGCATCCCGCCTTTGTCTTCGGTTTTTTCAAGGGTATAAACGTACTCCTCTCCCTCGTCCCTATCCCGAATCGAACCAATGGCCGTTCGGTTGGTGGACTGTGATTTGACAAAACTGATGGGCATTTTATAAGCTCGAAAACGTTGGTGTGCGCTGTAAAAATTGTTTTGCTTGAACTGCGGTTGCATCATCTCGCCCTGTAACAGACTGCGGTGGAGGAATGGGGCGGCCCGCCAAGCGGCATTTTCCACCTCGTAAGTAGCCAGCAGTTTCACAA
>JAHEAS010000239.1 GCA_024642645.1 Saprospirales bacterium
TCACATATTCTATTGTCCGGTTGGCTAATAGGCGGAAGGGGCGCTCCCTGTTGTATTTTTGTACCACGATCAAACCACCCTTGAACTGGCCGAGGTTGAACAAAGGAAAACTTGTAATGCGTTCTTTCTCGGCCAATGATGCGTCCATTTTGATGGGCACAAAGCGTTTGCCTGTTTGTTTTTGTTGCCACAAAAACTCCTTCATGGCGCCGGGCGTCATGCTCGGGTTCACGTAGGTAGCTAGGTAGTACGCCAAGCTGTCGAAGGACTTCGAGTGCCAAAACACCGTATCAATAGCGTTGGAATTGGGGTCCCAGGAAATGTCAAAGAACGGCATGGAGGTGGCCAACATGCTACCGTCTTCGGTTAGGATGTTGCCCCGCTCGGCTTCCATCGGCACCTCTTTGATGTAGAGGTCTTCGCCCTTGCTCCGCCATTTTTCACCCTCAATCACGCTGATTTTCACCGCTTGGGTAAAAATGGCGACTGCCACCAACACGACTGCGGCGAGCACTACGTAAACACGTATGAGGACTTCATTTTTGACGTTGAAAGCCATTTCTCTGAAAGTTTTGAGTTTTGAGTTTTGAGTTTTGAGTGGCACGGGACAACTCATCACTCAAAACTCATCACTCATCACTCAATTGCTGTTTGTTTAATCTTCCACTACAATCCGTTGCACGCTACCAGACGTTTTACGCAGTCCGAGGGCCTCAACGTCCTCTCCGACTTCCGCCAAACGGCTCTTGAACATGGTTTCGGATTTCAAAGAATTATACTGACGCTTCAGTTCTTTTACTTCACTTTGCAAGGTTTGTATTTGCCGGACCTGCTTTTCCGCATAGTGTGCGTTGGCAATGTAGATGACGGTGAGAAAACTCAGGAACAACACGAAAGGCAAGTTCTTCAGTATCAGGGAAGCACCAATGCTCCCAAATTCCAAATAGCTCCCGAGTGATTTTTTTTGTGTTGCCATCTAACTTGCTAGTTTGCAGTTCGCCAGTTGGCAGTTTGCAGTCAGTGTGTGCTTGAATTCACAACCTGTGCAATTGCCAAATAACTCACTTCCGAATTCCAACTCTCATTTTCGCACTCCTTGCCCTCGTGTTTTTAGCCATTTCATCTTCCGAAGGAGTGATTACACCTTTATTCAACTGTTCAAAAGGTCGTTCAATTTTGCCGTAGAAGTCGCTTTTCTTTTCGCCTTCCACGTTGCCGGTTTTCAGCAGGTTCTTCACCATGCGGTCTTCGAGGCTGTGAAAGCTGATGACCACCAGCCTGCCGCCGGGCTTGAGCACTTCGAGCGTTGCTTCGAGGAACTCCTGAAGGGCGCCCATCTCGTCATTCACCTCGATTCGAAGTGCCTGAAAAACCTGCGCCAAGTAGCGGTTCTTATGCCCTCGAACCAGCGGCTCGATGATGCCGAGCAAATCGCCGATGGTGCGAATTGGGCGATGCCCCCGGTCCTGTACGATTTTTTGCGCCAGCGATTTTGCATTCCGCACTTCGCCGTATTCGCTAAAAAGCGTTTGCAGGGCATCTGCTGAATAAGTTTTCAAAATCGTTGCCGCCGTGGTTTCTTCGGAGCGGTTCATCCGCATGTCCAAATCGGCCTCGAATCGGAACGAAAAGCCACGTTCGGCTTCATTGAGTTGATGGGAGCTAACTCCCAAGTCGGCCAAGATGCCATCCACCTGTTTCACGCCATGAAGTCGCAGAAACTGCTTCATGTAGCGGAAGTTGTGGTGGTTGAAGGTGAATCGCTCGTCGTCAATCAGATTTCGGAGCGCATCATCATCTTGGTCAAATGCGAAGAGCCTTCCCTTTTCACCCAATTCATTCAAAATTAACCGACTGTGGCCTCCACCGCCAAAGGTTGCATCAAGGTAAACGCCGTCTTTTTTAATAGCCAACGCTTCGATGCTTTCTTTGGCGAGAATGGGAATGTGGTAGGCCATACAGTCAAATTATATAGGCTTTGCAACCCCTTTATCAACCATGACTTTCTGTGCAAGTTCGGCCATGTCCACCTCACCATTGAGCTGGATGTCGTACTCAACTTTTGACCAGATTTCAATTTTCTCATTAACTGCCGCCAGCACCACTTCGCCTTCTCCCTCCATGATGCCTGCCCATTCGAGCAGTTGGTTCGGGAAGTTGAGTCGGTCGGCGCTGTCCCTTTTCAGGGGCGTTGCACCACGGTAAAACTGGCGCTTGAAATTGCGGGCATCTGTGTCAAATTCGTTGATTTGGTTAACTTGCGCAGATTTTTCATCCCAAACATTTTTGGGATAAAGGACAAGGCATTTTTCCATCCCCCGGTTAACCACAAAATTGTCCCTTTCGTCGGCTAGCAATTGCTCAAGCAAAGCGCTCGGCAATCGCAAACGACCTTTAGGGTCTATTTTGCAGGGATATTCCCCGAGAAGTTGGTTCATTAGCCTTGAAATTTAATTTCTTGAGCCAAAAGTATTCACTTTTTTCCAAAACTTCCCACTTTTTCCCACTTTGCGTGCGAAAAAAGTTTTCCACATAAGGCATTTCCAGTAGCCATCCTTTGAATTGCACTAATTTGAGTTTAGCATTATAACCTATTTGGTTATTAATGTACTAATACTTTAACTCATACCAGTTGTTGTTTTCATGCTAATGGCATTGATAAGGTAAGGTCGTTCCCACTTTTTCACACTTACGTTGAAATTTGGGCAGCAAATGCGGATTAATTTCTACACTAAAATCTAAAACAGCCAAATAATAACAGATGGGCTTACACCCAAAAGCAGTGAATTGCCACTTTGTCTTTTCTTTGGGAAATGGCAATTAATATAAAATCAAAAATAAAGGGAAGGTATGATGAAGGGTCTAATGAAAAAGGCTTTCCCACTTCATCTGGAGGACTCCCAAAACGGCTTCTTTTATGATGCCTTTCGTCATTTTGGAAGTGCCCTCAATCCGGTCAGTGAAGGTTATCGGGATTTCCCGGACTTTGAATCCAAGCTTCCAGGCGGTAAATTTCATTTCAATTTGGAAAGCATAGCCGATGAAATGAATTTTGTCCAAGTCCATCGTCTCAAGCACTTTGCTTCGGTAACCCACGAAGCCAGCGGTAGGGTCTTTTACCCACATCCAGGTTACAAGACGCACATAAAGCGAGGCACCATATGAAAGTATTTTGCGGTCAGCGGGCCAGTTCACGGTGTTGCCTCCTTTGACATAACGGGAGCCAACTACCACATCTGCCTCATTCTCAAGCATTTCCAACATTCGTATCAGGTCGGAAGGGTTGTGTGAAAAATCACAATCCATTTCGAAAATATAGTCGTATTCTTTTGCGAGGCCAAACTTAAAACCCTCGATATAGGCAGTGCCCAGTCCAAGTTTGCCGCTTCGTTGAAGCAAGAAAATTCGACCTGGATTATCCGCAGATTTTTCCCGGACAACGGCAGAAGTACCATCTGGCGAGCCATCATCCACCACTAGCACATCGAACGGAACGGATAATTCCATTACAGTATCAAGCATTTTCCCAACGTTTTCCAGTTCGTTGTAAGTGGGTATGATGACAAGATTCTTCGACAAGGATGGATAGATTTTTTCAAAACAACAGAGGTGGCGCTCATTTTGATGCGTCACCTCTGTTGCTGGTTACGGTGCAAAATTATTATTTTTTGGCATTCAAGCCGTGCCTTTTCCAGACAGGTTTAAATATCTTTTGCTGATTTCAAAAATAATACCGCCCTCAAAAGCTATCGAACAATTGGCGTGCGTGCCTTCCTACATTGGATTGCATCCGAGTTCCGTCAATATAATCGTTGCCGTCTATTTCATTGGGTGCATTCCGATAAAGTTCCACTTCCCAGCGGGGATTGTTGTTTTCTCCACGGGCCGTGGAATGCAATAACACATGCCAATTTGTAATCAGCGAGGGGTTGTAAAATACGAATTTGACGTTGTTCTGTCCAGTTTTTGGAAATTGGTTGTAGAACCAAATCTCATAAGGGGGAGCACTTGGGTCGTTTTCTTCAAAAACGGTGTTGTTTGGTGCTCCGTACTTGAGGAAAATATAGCCACGGTCAGTCTCAAAACCACGTCCAAAACCATTTGCAAAACTAAAGTCAACTTGTCTAGCCACATTCATATACGCTTCATAGGCTGCTTCAGGGTTGTTGTGGTTTTCTTTTATCCAATAGCTGAAAAGATAGAGCTTCATGGCGTTCATATTCCGGGCTGAGGTAATCATTTTGACATGTTCCCCGTCGGATTTGTCAACCTGCATCATGATTGCTTTGAGGGCATAAACGAGTTCGTCCGTTGTCATTTTACCAACAAACTCATCTTCAAGTGGAAGTTTTCCGGTGGAAATATCCGCCTCTGAAACTTTGAGATAGGGATTGCTGCGCTGAAACGGCATGGCTTTCTTCACCAGCAGTTGCCGGTCTTTATCTCGGATTTCAACGACAAGGTTGTAGTTTCCAGTAGGCAAATCCTTGATATCGACCTGTTGCACGGCTGCGGCCACAGCTTCAGGCTTTTTGCGTTTGTGTACCACGGATATTTTTTCTTCTCTATCCTTCGTATCGGCATTGTCAATGAACATTGTTTGAATATAATCAGCTCCTATGGCTTTATCCGCATTGTATACCTCAAAATAGAATAACATCAGCTCATCATTCTTTGCGTAGTAGTTGGTTGGCATCGGCTCAAACACGAAATTGCCTTTGACCATTGGGTTTGTAGCACTGGCCGAAGCGTCAGCATTTTTCACTGCTGCAAGCAGCTGAATGTCAGAAATAGCAAGTTTGTCCAAAGAACAATCCAAAGAAAAAGCCGATTCATACTTGTGTGCGCTCTCTGCCTGTGCCACATCTTCAACAGACACTTCAAGTTGGTAGTCGCCATTGGGCAAAGCATAGCGCTTTACGTCCACAAAATCCACCGGCTGGGTTGTGACAGGGCCTTTGAGGCGGTACTTGTCAAATTTAACAACATTATCGCCCTGTTTGAAAAGGATAACGACATCGACTAACGCCTGCTTGGTGCTGTCAGTTAAGGGTGAAAGCATTGCGGAGCGGCCAAGGATGGTCGTATAAACTTCGACATACCCATTTCCCTGGCTTTGAAATGTTGCGTAAGAAACGCTTGCATCAATGCTGGTTTGGGCCCATGAAAGGGATGGAAGTGCAGTGCACAACAAGAAAAGGATAAAATTTTTCATGCCTAAAAATTAAAAAAGTTGGGCTTTTGAACGCTCTCATTGCGCGAGTTGGCACACAGGATTTCATAAAACGCTCTAAGTTATAGAGATTTGCACAACTTATTTAGGGTAGCATAACACAATCAAGCGTTTTAATACCAAAATTGCAACATGGATTTCAAAGAATTTCTTGAGCTGCACATCAATATTGGTAAGTTCCAACTCACAGTGGCGCATTTCATCTTCGCCATCCTTATTTTTTTATTGGCGAAAGTCTTGACATGGCTAATCCGCCATGTATTACTAGAACGATATTTTAGAACTAAACGCTTAGATAAGGGTCGTCAAATCGCCATCAAGCAGTTTTTGAGTTATATCGTTTGGGTTTTGGCCGTTTTTGGAATTCTTGAATTATTCGGCATCAGCTCAATGCTATTGGCTAGTTCTGCAGCCTTGCTTGTGGGTATTGGGTTAGGTTTGCAAGATAGCTTTCGGGACTTGGTTTCAGGCATTATTATCCTCGTGGAAGGTACTGTGGAAGTTGGCGACGTTTTGGAGGTGGATGGTATCGTCGCTAGAGTCAGCAATATTGGGCTGCGTATATCCAAGCTGGAAACCCGGGATAGAGTGAGCATCCTTATCCCCAACTCCAACCTCGTTATCAATAAAGTGACAAATTGGACGCATGACGACCAGCCTACCCGCTTCCATATCAAAGTTGGAGTGGCTTATGGCTCTGACTTGAAATTGGTGACCAAATTACTCATCAAATCCGCAGAGTCCCATAAACTAGTTCTCAAAGAGCCG
>JAHEAS010000240.1 GCA_024642645.1 Saprospirales bacterium
CGGAACAGCGGGTTGTCCACGAGGTAAATCACCTTGCCGCTTCCCTTGCCCTGTACCGCAAAAACAGCGGAGTTTTTCAGCTGCTTCTTCACGTTGGCACCGATGAAACCTTCCGACAAGAAATTGTCTTCAAGGTAGCCCACGTTCCAGGCCTCCTTCAGCAAGTCGAAGCGGAGGCTGCTCGTTTTCAACGAAAAATAATGACCCCGCAAGCCGAAAGCCAACGGATGCGAAGTATCCATCTTCACCCGCACCACAGCGCCAGGGTTGAAGTCAGAGATACTGCTTCGACTGCGGTCCTTGAACAGCGCTGTGCGGTGGTCGAGGGCGATGCGCTCGGCCTCCGTTTTGACAGAGTCGGCATCGGCTGCTTTGGCAAATTTAGCTAGGCTAAAGCCCGTTTTATCAGCAAGTGAGTAATTGGCGTTGCCAATGGCAATAAGATTGCCGCCACTGCTCACCCACTCGCCGAGCTTTTGCAATAGGGCCTCATCAAAGCCGTAGCTGCCTTCGGGCAGCACCAACGTGTTGAAACCATCGAGGTCAAGGCTGCCCAAATTTCCGGCATCCACGATGGTGGCTGGGTAGTTCAACTCTTTGTCGAAGTAAAACCAGACCTGACCGAACTCGTTGTCCTGTGTTTTTTCGCCCGAAAGCACCAGCACTTTCGGCCGCTCGATGAGGTGCATGGACGCCGAACCGAAGTCGTGCCCAGCGTCCACGAAGCCTGTCTTCACCGGCGTCATCGGGTAGTCGAACTTTGACGCAGCAGCCTGCACTGTTTCATCAAAAGAAGTGTGCTTGCGGTTGTCGGCCCTGGTCACTACCAGGGTTCCGGTCGGCCACAACTTGCCCGCCAAGGCAAAAGGCAGTTCCGCATTCCGGCAAATAATGCCCTGTTTCAGCAATTCTGCCAGCAGCCGGGCACTCTGCACCGAGTTCCAATCGGCGAGGTAAGCGTAGGGCGTCGCCAGCGTTTTATTGGCGGTTTGTTTCCTAATGTCGTAACCCAACTGTGTCGGGTCGAGGCGCTGGCGGGTAGCGAACGCTTCCACGCCATGCGCATGAAGCAGTGACCAAGCCGTTATATCGTAGGTGTTTGAGTCCACCACAGTGGCTTCGGGGTCGAGCAGCACTTGGGCCAGCAGGCCCTTTGGTTGGTAAGCACTCACCACGAGGTCGTTTTCGTCTACGGTAAATTTGTCCTCCAAACCCGTTACGTAATCATAGCCCACCAGCCCGGCGCTGGCCTTTCCAGCCTTGCCGTATTGGATACCGATGCGGTCCAGTTGTGCCATCAACGCCTTGATTTTCGGCACTGGGTTCGTGCTTTTCACCACATATGCCTTGTACTCACCCGGCGGGGTGTTTTTGGATTTTTTGTAAAAATCGGCAAAGTTCTGCACGATTCGCCCTGCGTTTTCCGAAGAAACCTCCACGGTGGAAAGCGCCGTGGCCCGGTGGTGCGCCACCCTATCGGCGAGGGTCAGCGTATCGCCGTTGGGCATCGTGATAGCCCTGCCCGCCCGGGAGTGCCCGCCCTGCTCGTAGGTCATGCCGATAGCGCCGTTGAAGCAAGGATAGGTGTCGCCGTAGCTGGGATACAGCAAGTCGAAGATTTCTTTCGTGAAATACAGCCAGCCGTTTTGGTCGAAGTATTTGGCGTGGTTCCGCCCTATTTCCACCTGAAAATCGGCTTGCCATTTTGTGAGGTAGTTGTGGTAAGGTTGCGCTGCTGGCGCAAAATAGTAGGGTGCATCGTAGTACTGTTCGTGGAGGTCGGCGACGATTTGGGGCAGCCAGGCATTGTAAATTTTGAGTCGGTTCTGGGTTTCTACTTGTGTGCTCCAAGCCCAGTCCCGATTGAGGTCAAAGAGGTAGTGGTTCACCCGGCCACCGGGCCAGGGTTCGTCATGTTCCCGCGCCTTTGGGCTGGGGTCGGGCACACCGGGGCTGACCTGTCGGTACCACGCCGTGTACCGGCTGTACCCGTCGGGGTTCACGCTCGGCTCGATTAGCACTACAGTGTTTTTGAGCCATTCGGCAGACTCCCGGTTGTTGGGGTTGACGAGGTCGTAGAGTACGGGCATGGATGCCTCGCTGCCCGCTGCCTCGTTGCCATGCACACTGAATCCCAGCCAGACGATGGCGATGGGGATGGCGTTTTCGGCGGTGCCGGGCATGATGCCTGCGTTGCGCAGGTTGTTCAGTTTGATGTCTTCGATGCGGCGGATGTTTTCCGGCGTACTCACGATGGCAAGGATTTGCGGGCGCAGCTCGTTCGTTCGCCCAAATTCCACCAATTTGACCCGGTCGCTATGGGCGGCTACATGCTGGTAGTAGGCCACCAACTGACTATGCTCGGAGAACTGGCTCCCGATTTTGTGGGGGAGAAATTCGTCGGGCGTGAGGAGGGTCGATTGGGCGGTGGCGGCCACTGAGAGGAGTATCAGCAGGGCGAGGAAAGGGAGTTTTTTCAACATAGGAATTTTGATGCGCTTCGCAAAGCAGTCAATGATTGTTGGCAAATGTAGAAACTTGCCCCTAATTGCCCGGCCAAAGTTTAGCTTTGCCTTCAATCAACCGAACTCGTTTTGGAAAAAATATTTTACAACAAAACCGCCATCATCACCGGGGCAGGCACCGGCATCGGGTTTGAAATTGCGAAGCAACTAGCTGCCCAAGGCGCAGCCGTCATCCTCAACGACCTGGATGCTGGCTTGGCTAAAAAAGCAGCCCAAACCATTGCGGCAGTTGGCGGCAAAGTACTGCCCATGGGTGGTGATGCCAGCGACCTCAGCTTTTTGCAAAACCTTGTGGATGAGGCAGTTGCGAGGTTTGGCCATTTGGACATCGCTGTGGCAAATGCTGGGATTACCACTTACGGCGATTTCTTTGAGTACACACCGGAGCAGTTCCAGCAACTCGTAGCAGTCAATTTACAGGGCAGCTTTTTCCTCGCCCAATTTGCCGCAAGGCAGATGAAAGCACAAGGCATGGGTGGACGCATCTTGTTCATGTCCAGCGTGACGGGGCATCAGTCGCATCGGCATTTGGCCACCTACGGCATGACGAAGGCCGGGCTGGAACAATTGGCTCGTGGCCTTGTGGCGGAATTGGCGCCGTTGCAAATCACCGTGAATGCCGTCGCTCCCGGTGCCACGCTCACCGAGCGCACCACGGGAGATGCCGACTACGCCGAAACTTGGAAAAAAATAACCCCAACTGGACGAGCAGCTACCGTGCAGGATATCGCCCATGCCGCCCTATTTTTGTTGTCGCCCTTGGCAGGGCAAATCACCGGGCAGACACTGGTGGTGGACGGCGGATGGACGGCGGTAAGTCCGCAGCCTGGTTAGTTGGCAGTCAGTGTTCTCCGAATTCATCATTCATCATTTGAGAAAAATGCTTTACGAACAAATACAAGAAGCCACCGCCTTTTTGCGGGGCAAAACCGATTTCCAACCTCGCTTCGGCATTATCCTCGGCACGGGGTTAAGTGGGTTGGCGAACGATATTGAAGTGGTCGAATCCATTGATTATCAAGATATTCCACACTTCCCAGTGTCCACGGTGGAGAGTCATGCTGGTAAGCTAATTTTTGGCAAACTGGCTGGCACAAACGTTGTGGCGATGGCGGGCCGTTTCCATTATTACGAGGGCTACTCCATGCAGCAAGTGACGTTCCCCGTGCGGGCAATGAAGGCGCTGGGCGTGGATTGCTTGCTTATTTCGAATGCGGCGGGCAGCGTGAACGCCGATATGGAAGCAGGCGACCTCGTGTTCATCCGAGACCATATCAACCTGCACCCCGACAACCCGTTGCGTGGTCCGAACGATGAGCGACTGGGTGTCCGCTTCCCCGACATGCTGCATACTTACGACCCGGATATGCTGGCGTTTGCCTCGGATATTGCGCAAGCGAATAACATCAGGGCACACCGTGGCGTGTACGTGGCGCTGCCCGGCCCGAATCTGGAAACGCCTGCCGAGTACGAGTTTTTGCACCGCATCGGCGCCGACGTGGTGGGCATGAGCACGGTACCGGAAGTGCTTGTATCAAGACATGCTGGGCTTCGGGTTTTCGTCGTATCGGTGGTATCAAATAAAAGCTATCCACTTTCGGCCATTCGGGAGACTTCGCTGGAAGATGTGATTGCGACGGTTAGTACTGCAGAACCCAAGGTGACACTCGTGGTGAAGGAGATGCTGCGAAAATTGGCAGGGCTTTAATTTAAAAAAAGGATAATGCTAATATAAATCACCGCATAGTGATAAAAATCATCGTATGGAGATATGGTGTGAAACAATTGTCATTATAATTTAAAACACTGATTTTTTTTAGGCTCATAGTTCATTTTAATTGATTTATGTCAGCTACATTTTATTTGCCATTTCTGCTTCTCTTGGTAATTTTGTTAAAACATAAGAAGCATAGAATTGTTGTAATACCTACTATTCTCCTTAATCCTGCCACTCACATTCAGTTGAAAATTATCTGCTCATTAAATTTATCAGAAGCGCTAATAGTGCTTTCAAGTTTAGACAATTATAAACCAAAATTACAAATACCATGGAGTATTCAACTTATATTTTGCCAATCCTATAAATGATATTCTGAATTTTTCTGGTTCAGAATATCACTACCTAAATTAGACCTTGTTCGGAATTTAGCTTCCCTTTTACTGATGCATCGTCAGTAAAGGGTATCGCATTCTTCTCACCTTGATGATGTTTTTGTGCAGTAAGCGCTTCAAAACAGGCGCTGTGTTCTATAGCTTTCCTGTTGCCAAATACCCCTGTCATTAGTGAACCAACTGCACCGTGAACTAAGCTTTAGGCATCTCTTGATTCGAAGTATGAAAATTTGAATTTTATCCTTTTTATGAATTGCAAGCTAATTGAATAAAAAAAAGCGCAATCAAAAAATCAAATAAATTCATTTTACCCTTAAAATACTATCATCCCTATCTCCAATGCTCAAAGGTTAGGTTGCAGTGCGAAAAAATCGAATTAAGATGAGACTATTACCCCGAATTCGCGACGCTGCTACTAGCCTTTCTATGTGGAACCGTTTTCTTGGCTTTTCCCATAAATATTTAGCTAGCAGAAGCATCATGTTCATCGCATTTGTAGTGATGAACTTACTTATGTTTTTCACACCTAGCCAATCTTATAGCCAATTGTGTGAGAATCCCGTGCCCTACTTCGTTGTTGATTTGAGCGCATCTCCTGCTGCCTCAATTACCATGACAATTGGTGGCCATAATGCTATTGAGCCATGTTGTACCGATCAGCCAGCAAATCACAATTGCCAAGAGTTCCTTTTCATCATGCACCCAGATGCTATTGGTCTAAGTTTTACCCAGCCCGATCCACCGAGAATGTGCGATATTGATGTGTATCATTTAGACCAAGGATGTCCAATACCACATGGCGCTCAAAGTATTTGTGCACCATTTTGTGATTATCCAGTTTTTAATCCAATCACTCTGCAATATGAAATTCCCATTACCATCTGCAAGGATGGTCATTTCAACGAAACAGTCGTGAAATTCATGTCTGTGACTACGCCTCGTTTCGATGAGTTTACACTCAATGAGAGTTGTGACCACCCAATTTCTGTATTTGGTGTACCTGAGCCAGTTGACTGGTCCTGTACTACACCCGCTTCCAATTTGCAGTATTTGGATTGTGGTTCAGGTCCCGGTGTCAACATTGATTGTGCAAATCCCGTCTTTAATTACACGGGGCCACCTATCATGGAGTGTAATGGGCAAACGTTCACCTACTGCGTTCAGCCATCGGCTGAAAACCAGTGTCTGCTAAACCCAATTTTTGGCGCTGTGACTTTGTATCCAGACCCACGGGACTACACCGCTTCGATAAGCTCAAGCTGTGCAAATGGAGTCTCCGTTTTTACTGCCACAGTTGATGGATTCCCTTGCCCGCAAAGTTTAGCTTACCAATGGCTTGACCCCTTAGG
>JAHEAS010000241.1 GCA_024642645.1 Saprospirales bacterium
CAGCAGCGTAAGCAAATTGTCCTCCGTCATAGCCGTACAGCCAGAAGTGGCAGCGCCCGGTTCGTACCAGATGTGCAGAAAAATGCAAGAGCCACCTTGTGCCACTGAAGGCGTGTTGTGATTCACCATGATGCCCCATTTGTATTGATGGTCAGGGCGGTGCATGAACTCACTGCTCGTCCAGTCTTTTTGCACTAACTTATTGTCAACCAATTGATTGTAAAACTTGGAGCCGCTGTCGTCCACACATTCCAGCGCCTCATCGGCTTGTACGTAGGGCATTTTGAAGCTAACCTCCGATGCGGGCGCATAACCGAATATTTCACTGAAAGAATAAATTCCACTGGGCGATTTTCCATCACCTTCCCGTTTTTGCTGGCCGGGATGGGGAGCATGTTTGCCCCGTCCCCAGGCGAGACCGGAGCGGCCAAGCGTAACGTCCACCTGCTCGCCAACGGGCTTCCATTTTCTTCCGCTTAGCTCAAAACGCTGGAGGCTAGCCTGGGTGCTGGTATCGGATGGGCTGCGCACGACGACCAGTTGGCGACAGTCGGTCACCTGGCCCACTTGGTGATGCAAATGTTGGTTGCAACCCACTGCAGAGTAGAAAAGCAAAATCAGGAGCAGTTTGATAAATATCGGCTGGTGGCGAGGCATAAAGCTTTCTTTTTTTACAAAAATAGGTTTTTGCTGAATAAAAAAAGGCTGCACTAAAAGCCTTCACCGAGGTGATTCGCCTTTGATGCAGCCTTTTTCCAGTTGAACAGTTATAGCTTTTGTTACCAAAAAACAATGTAAAGTCCTGCCAAAATCCCCATCACTATCAGCATACCCACTGCAAAGGAGCCGGAAACTTTGAAATCCTGTAAGTCCACTTCCATGGCCTTTGGATTGTTCTTGCTCTTTGGGTCGGCCAAGCTGAGGATGACCATCAGTGCCACCAGTATGGCAAATACCCAACCCATCCGGTCGAGGAATGGAATGCCTTCTGCCCAAAATTTGAAGGCGGTAGAGAGTGGGATGGTCAGCAATGCGGCAACCAAGGCAGCCAGTGAAGTGGTGCGTTTCCAGAAGAAGCCGAGCAAGAAAATGGCCACCACACCCGGTGAAATAAAGCCTGTGTACTCCTGAATGTACTGGAAGGCCTGGTCAAGGTTTCTCAAAGCTGGCGCAACAATCAAGGCAATGACCATGGCTGCAACAATGGTGATTCGACCAATCCCCACCAGTTGTTTTTCAGTGGCGTTCCTACCAAAAAATTTCTTGTAAATATCAAGTGTGAAAATGGTTGAGATGGAGTTGGCCTTACCCGCCAAGGATGCCACGATGGCGGCGGTGAGTGCCGCAAAAGACAAGCCCATGAGGCCGTGAGGGAGCAGGTTGATGAGTACTCCATAAGATTTGTCTGGCTTGAGTACCTCACTTGCGACACCATCCACCACTGCTGAACCCAGCATTTCTGTTTGAAACAAACCATTTTTATGCAACACATAAGCGGCTATGCCTGGCAATACGACGATGACCGGCATCAACATTTTCAGGAAAGCGGCAAACAAGATGCCTTTGCGGGCTACTGGCAAGGTTGCGCCGAGTGCACGTTGGGTGATGTATTGGTTGCAGCCCCAATAGTTGAGGTTGGCAATCCACATACCTCCGATAAGTACGGTCAAACCCGGAAGGTCCATGTAGGCGTCCCGCTGACCACCAAGGCCGTCGGGCATGGCCATTTGACCTGGCGAGAAAATCATGTGAAAATGCTCCGGTGCCTTCTGTCGCAGCAGGCCCAAGCCTTCCCAAGCGCCTGTACCACCAAATTGGGTTGCCACCAAATCCAGCGCAAGGTAAGTGGTAGCCAAGCCGCCCAGCACCAGCACGAACACTTGAATGACATCCGTGTAGCCGATTACCTTCATGCCGCCCAAAGTAATGATGACGGCAAAAATGGCGCAGAACAGCGCACATGTCATGAAACTGAACCCTGAGATGGTACTAATGGCCAAGGCGCCGAGATAGAGGATTGCTGAGAGGTTCACGAACACGTAAACAAATAGCCAAAACACTGCCATCAGGGTTGCCACCGTGCCACTGTACCGCTGCTGCAAAAACTGCGGCATGGTGAAGATTTTGTTCTTCAGGTAGCCCGGCATTAGGAAAATGGCCACAAAAAGCAGTGTCAGTGCCGCCATCCATTCGTAAGTGGAAATGGCCAAGCCCATCGCAAAACCTGAGCCTGACATGCCGATGAACTGCTCCGCCGAGATATTGGAGGCAATCAGTGAAGCACCGATGGCCCACCAGGTGAGTGCTCCTTCCGCCAAAAAATAATCCGCTGAGGAAGTCTCTTTGGCTTTCTTTTTTTTATAAATATAGTAGCCGTAACCAGAGACAATAAGGAAGTAAACCAGGAAGACGAGGTAGTCTAATGTTTGTAGTTCGTTTTGCATGTATTACAATTTTGGCTGAAAGAAAGGGAAAAGGTGAAGCAGTGCAAAATTTGTTTTTAAATCGACTCCGTTTCGCCAATTCTATGGGACAAACATAAAAATAACTTTGTGTTTACTAGACACAATTTATTGGTGCTGATTTTTACATAAACCGGCACGCTAGCAAAAACCACTTTTATTTTCGAACAAAACATTCTCTATCCCCCCGTGTTTCCCCCAAAGTCTGCAAATTTGCCAAATTGCACGCTGATTACATCATGCGTCACAACCAGCCATGGATTGATAGTCCGGGCTTCACAGAAATATTTTATGAATAAAGCAAAAACATTAGGCGAACTCAAAGCCGCCGGCTACCGTCCACGCTCCGTCAAGGATGAACTTCGCCAGAACCTTATTCAAAAACTGAAGAAGAAGCAAACTGTCTTCGAAGGCATTTACGGTTTCGAGGATACCGTGCTGCCAGACGTGGAGCGGGCTGTGCTCAGTCGCCACAACATCGTACTGCTCGGCCTCCGGGGCCAAGCGAAGACGCGCCTCGCCCGGATGCTCGTGCAACTGCTCGATGAGTGGATGCCAATCATTGCTGGAAGTGAGCTGAACGACGACCCACTCGCACCCATCTCCCGCTATGCCTTTGACTTGATTGCTGAAAAAGGGGACGATACTCCCATTGATTGGGTGCATCGCAACGACCGTTATGTGGAAAAACTGGCCACCCCTGACGTGAGCATTGCCGACCTCGTTGGCGACGTGGACCCTATCAAGGCAGCAACACTCAAATTGCCTTATTCCGACGAACGGGTCATCCATTTTGGCCTCATTCCCCGCTCGCATCGCAGTATCTTCGTCATCAACGAATTGCCCGATTTACAGGCACGGATTCAGGTGGCACTGTTCAATATTTTACAGGAGGGCGACATGCAAATCCGTGGGTTCAAGCTGCGCCTGCCGCTAGAAATACAGTTTGTTTTTACTGCCAATCCAGAAGATTATACCAATCGGGGTAGCATCATCACCCCACTGAAAGACCGTATCGAAAGCCAGATTTTAACGCACTATCCACGTACTATCGAGGTGGCGCAGCGCATCACCCAGCAGGAGGCACGACTGGCACCGGAGCAGCTCAAATCGGTAAATGTCCCGTTGGCGCTGCAAGTTTTGTTGGAACAAATCAGCTTTACCGCCCGTGAGAGCGAGTTGGTGGACGAAAAAAGTGGCGTCTCTGCCCGACTCAGCATCAGTGGTTACGAAAACTTGGTGAGCACTGCCGAGCGGCGGATGTTGATAAATGGGGAAAAGTCAGCAACCGCCCGAATCTCCGATTTTTGGGGTGTGATTCCGGCCATCACCGGGAAGGTGGAGCTGGTGTACGAGGGCGAGCAGGAAGGGCCTTATGCAGTGGCATTGGAGTTGATTGGCGACTCCATTGAAGACCTGTTCTTGAAGTATTTCCCCAATCCGGACAAGCTGAAAAAGGGGCGTGAAAGTGACCCATACGGTATCATAAAAGCTTGGTTTTCAGGAGGTAATGCCGTCAATATTCTCAACGACTCCCCTGAAAAAGAATTCCGTAGTGAACTCGACAAAGTGGCTGGACTGAAGCGGTTGGTAGAAGGACAAGACCTTCCCAAAGCCCAACTCTACACTTTCATGGAATTGGTGTTGCATGGTCTAGCGGAGATGAACGTCATCAACAAAAACTTCGTGGAGGCCACCCTGACTTTCAACGACTCCTTGGCGGACATGCTGAATGAGGACGATGACGACGACGATGACATTGGGTTTAATTGATAAGGACAAATGGCGACTTGGTTCTGAAAAACTGTGGATTATGAAATTTCGATTGATTCTTTTTCTGCTTGGGTTCTTCTTTGTTTCGGCCTTCGGCCAACAGGAAGCCGCTGACTTTGCTGCGCAAATTGCAGCGTACCGAGAAGGTTACAAAGCAGATTTTTTGAAAAGCGAACGTTCGCCACTCGATTCTGCTGACCTCCCCAATCTTCGTTTTTTCGAGGCAAATGAGACCTATCGAGTCGCTTGTGTTTTCCATCGGACACCGGAAGAGCAGCCGTTTGATGTTCCTACCTCCAGTGGCATCACCAAGTCGTTCGTCAAATATGGTTTTTTGACCTTTGAACTGGAAGGCCGGATGCTAAAACTTGCTGTTTATCAGAACCTTACGCTCCGCAATATGCCCATCTACGCCCAGCACCTGTTCCTCCCGTTCCGGGATGAAACCAACGGGGATACGACCTACGGCGGTGGCCGCTACCTCGACCTCACCATCGCCGAGGTAGAAGCCGAAGCGCCTGTCTTGGATTTTAACAAATGCTACAATCCTTGGTGCCATTACTCTGATGGCTACAATTGTCCAATCCCACCAGTTGAAAATACACTTGATATTGACATCCCTGCGGGGGAGGCAACTTGGGCGGGCATGAAGAAGCACTGAGTTGGCAAGCAGCTTGCCGTCCATCCGACCGATTTTGTCACTTAAGCAACCTAAGTTCCTTCCTGGCTATCATTTGCGACGACGGTTCGTTAGCTTTGCCGCAGGCAACCCAAGCCTGCTTGTTAAAGCGCTGGTTGCTGCTATCTTCCAATAAAATATCCATTTTAGCATGAAAAAATTCTTAACTACTTGCACCGCTCTGCTCACCGTGCTGACGCTTTTTGCGCAGTCTTCGGCAGGATTCTGGAGCGAAAACCACAGCTCCAACTTTGCCAAGCCAGCGTTTATGCCGCTGGAGTGGAGGGCGCTATCCCTCAACCTCAACGCCATGCGGAACCACCTTCGCCAAGCGCCGATGGAGTTGACAGCTGCGGCACAAAACAGTCCTCTGGAACTGGTGCTGCCAATGCCCGATGGCACAATGGCAGCGTTCGCCATTTGGGAATCGCCCATCATGGAGCCAGCGTTGGCCGAGAAGTTTCCAATGATAAAAACTTATGCTGGCCGGGCTTTGTCCCATCCAGAAACCAGCATTCGTCTCGATATCTCACCACAAGGTTTCAATGCTATCATGCACTCCACAGGAGGCGGCACCGTGCTCATCGTTCCGAACACAACAGATGAGCAAGTGTACCTCAGCTTTTGGTTGAAAAACGTGGATTTCAACACCGAAGAAGCACAGCAGTTCCACTGTGAAGTGAAGCATACCCAGGCCGAAATCGAGTCGTTTACCGAAGATTTTGCGCCAGCAAATGAACGTTCGGTCGTGCCAGTTGACCGTTACACCTACCGCTTGGCAGTGGCTACAACTGCTGAGTATTCATTGAGCGAAGGAGGTACGGTTTCCTCCGTAATGGCTGCGGTTGTCAATGTAGTGAACAATGTGAACAGTGTTTTTGAACGGGACGCTGCCGTTCGGCTTTTGCTTGTTGCCAACACGGATACCCTGTTTTATTTTTCCAATCCGGACCCCTACACGAACGGGAATACGGAGTCGATGATTGGCCAAAATCCAACGGTTTTGAATGCTGCATTCACGGTGAATGGCTACGACATGGGGCATGTTTTTGGTACCAATGGCGGTGGA
>JAHEAS010000242.1 GCA_024642645.1 Saprospirales bacterium
ACCCTTCCCACTGGGGAATTATAACTGTCGCTCACTGAGGAAGAATAATTGTCGTTGACCAGGTGTGGTGAAGGAACTGGTGCTGCACCAAGGGGGACAGGATATGACGGGAACGAGGAAATAAGCATAAATCAGTTGCATACAAAGGGCAGCATATTTCTCTCGCTGCCCTTTGTATTTTATCCCAACAACTCCGCCAACTCATCCCTTGAAAACGCCACCCCATCGCCCGTGGCCAAAATCTCCCCGGCCAACGCCGCCTTCTTTTCTTGCATTTTCAAAATCTTCTCCTCGATGGTATCCTTGGCAATGAACTTCACCGCCACCACCTTTTCCGTCTGCCCGATGCGGTGCGCCCGAGCGATGGCCTGGTCTTCCACGAAGGGGTTCCACCACGGGTCGAGGACGAAGACGTAGTCCGCCGCCGTGAGGTTCAGCCCTACCCCACCCGCTTTGGTGGTGATGAGGAATGCCTGCACTTTCGGGTCGCTGCTAAATTTGTCCACTGCCTGCTTCCGCTGCGCCTGCGACACACTGCCCGTCAGCCACGCAAACTGGTGCCCCGCCTTTTCAAACTCCGCCCGGAACAATTGCAAATACCGCTCGAACGAGCTGAACATCAGCACCTTGTGCCCCGCCTTGCGGATGGTGTCGAAGTATTCGAGGATGTCGTTGAACTTACCGCTTTCGATCGTGGAATGCGGATTGCGGATTGCGGATTGGGGGGCTGCTAAACCTTCAAATTCTGCCAAACTATCCTCGGGACTCGAATCCGCATTCCGCATTCCGAAATCCGCAATCAAATCCGGGTGATTCGCAATTTGCCGCAAGCGCATCAGCGCCGCCAGCACAGCAATGCGGTTTTGGGGTTGGGCGGGGTCGAGGTTCAGGATTTGGTTTCGCACGGCTGATTTCTCCTGCTCGTAAAGTTTAGCCTGTGCATCGGTCATTTCGGTATAAAAAACCAGTTCGGTGAGCAGCGGCAGTTCAGGGGCAACTTCTTCTTTCGTTCTTCGCAAAAGGTAGGGCTGAACGAGGCGGCGCAGTTCCGCCTTTTTAACCTCGTCTTCTTGCTTTTCAATGGGCTTAATAAAATGCTTTTTGAAATAGCCAAAGCTGCCCAACATCCCAGGGTTCAGGAACTGCATCTGTGCCCAGAGGTCGCTCAGCGAGTTCTCGATAGGCGTACCGCTGAGGCTGATTTTGTGCTTCGCAACGAGGTCGCCTACCGCTTTGAACACGGCACTTTCCGGGTTCTTGATGTACTGGCTCTCGTCTAGCACCATGTATTCCCACTCGATTTTTTTCAAAAAAGCCATGTCCAAACGGGCGGTTTGGTAGGTCGTCAGCACGAGGTCGTAGCGGCTGAGGATGCGCACATCCTTCGTACGCCCCGACCCGATATGCTTGCAAATGCTGATGCCTGGAGCGAATTTTTTCACCTCTCGTTCCCAGTTGAAAACGAGGGAGGAGGGGAGGACAATCAAGCACTTTAGAGGTATGAGGTCTGGGGTATGAGGTCTGTTGGGGTCGCTGCTGGGTTGTTCAAGTTGTTCTTTGGCGTGAAGCAAAACCGCCAGTGTTTGCAGCGTTTTCCCCAAACCCATGTCGTCAGCGAGGCAGGCACCGAGGTTTTCCTGATAGTGATTCGCCAGCCAACTTGCGCCTTCCAACTGGTAGGGGCGGAGGTCAGCTTTGAGCAATGACGGCACTTCAAACGGTGATGAGTTATGAGTTATGAGTTCAGTGGCATCAATGCTCAGGCCAAGGCCTTCCAAGAGGGGGCGTTGTGACTTGACGAGGCGTAGGTCATCCCCATCGAGCTGCCCCAAATGCGCCAGCCCATGAAAGCGGGCCATCCACTCCGCGGGAATGATGAAAAACGAGCCGTCGGGCAGTTCGTACCAGCGGTTTTCGGTGCGGATATGGTTGATGAGCCTAGCAAACGGAAACTCGTATTCCCCTACCCTCACCGTGATGCGCAGGTCGAACCAGTCGTTTACCAACTGCACATCCTGCGTCCATTCTGCCGTGCGCAAGCTGATTTTTTTATCTTCGAAAACTGGCATGTCCAGCGTGAAGCCGGCCTCGGCCAAAGCCACCGACTTCTCCGAAAGCCAAGCAATGGTCTGGTAAAGTGGGTCGCTTTCTTCCGCCGTTATTTCGTTATTTATACACTGCCAAAGACTGCCTTCTGTTTGCTCCAACCCAAAACCAAGGAGCTTGTCAAGGTAAGCCTGTTCCGCTTCTGGTTGCCGTTTTACTTGCATCACCCGTATATCACCAGCTTCATCGAAATGCAGTGCTGTGCGCATTTGCCTTGGGTCATTTTGGGAAAACTGGGTGCCAAGGTAGCGGAACGTGACTGCCAACAGCCATTCATCCTTGAACAGGTGCTTCATCAAAGTCAGGTCGCAGCCCTCGATTTTTCGGGTGCTGGTGACTTCGAACCCCTCCGCTTCTATCTCTGCTCGCTCTGCCGCTTTCAGGATGAACTTTTGGAAATAATCCTTAATCATGTGGTTCGGCACGGGCTGCTCGTCGCGCTGCATGAACGGCTTGAGCATGTTGCCGTTGAGGCCGGGCAGCGGGTACAGCATCTCCCCAACGAGTATCCAGCCGGGGTGGTTCGTGAGCACGATGGGCTGCTTCCAGCGCACCAGCCAACGCTCCTCGCCTGTGGCAGTGCCACCCGTCGTGAAATTGAGGCGGTAGATGATTTTGTCCTTTGTTTTTCGGAAGATGAGGTGCGGGATAATTTCAGCGTCCGGGTAGCGAACGAGCACATCCTTCATCATCACTTTCTTGGCAGCCATGAAAGTGAGTGGCAGGCGGTGCTCCACCATTTTGCGAAGAAAAATATCCACCTGACGGTGGACGTAGCGGTCGGCCAGTGGCTTGATGTCGGGGTTTTGGAGGAGTTCGTCGAGGGGTTTGGCTTTGCCTTTTGGTGGATTGAAATTTGCTTCCAGCGTCCGTTCCGACAGGCTTTCGATGAGGTCGAACAATTGCGTCAGCAACGGCGTCAGCTCGATGCCGTAGCTGCCGATGGTAATGGGGGAAGCCGTTTGCAGCAGGAAGTTCAGGGTACCGTCGGCGTCCGTTCCGACGATATGCGCCCCGGGCAGGTACCAGCCGCCGGGCAGGTAACGGCGCAGGTCGAAGACGACGGTGGCGGATTTACTCATAGTTTTTTCGGGCGAAGGTAAAACGGTTTTTGGTTTCAGGGCAGCCCCTCATCGGAACCCAAAAACCTTAAAAAAAATGCCCAGCAACCAATGTTGCCAGGCACCACACGTTTGAAATACTCGATTTGGGAGGGTTTATAGCTGCGAACAACTCGAAACTCATCGCTCAAAACTCGCAGCCAGTCACCTAATACCTTACTCCTTTCTCCTCCAAACGCGTTATCTTGATTTCTGTCCTTCGGTTTTCCTCGTGGGTAGCATCGTCGCATTCCACGCCGTTTTCACAGTCATTCACGAGTTGCGTCTCACCATAGCCTTTGGCTGTTAGGCGGCGCTTGCTGATGCCCTTCGACACGATGTATTTCACGGCAGCATCGGCCCGCTGTTGCGATAGCCACTCGTTGTAGGTGTCCGAGCCACGGGCGTCCGTGTGCGAGCCCAGCTCAATTTCGAGGGTCGGGTACTTTTTCATGAGTTCCACCACGTGATCGAGGTCTATCGCTGCATCGTTCCGAATGTCGAATTTGTTGTAGTCGTAGTAAACATTATCCAATTGGACAACGACACCGACCTCCAGTTTGGGCGACTCAGCCACTGGATTTAGGCGGATGATATGGGTGGAAGCGCCCTCCGCACAGTTGATTTCGCCAGATTTCCAATTTGCCGTTTGTTCAGAAAAACCAGATTTCTGAGCCACCACCTCATACTCGCACTTGCAGTCCATCCGAAACGAAAAGCTGCCATTGCCATCGGTTCTGTACTCGGTTATGATATCGGCGCACTTGTCCAACACGCTAACCGTTGTGCCAGGAAGCGCCTTATCGGTCACCATATCCCGCACCAAACCCGTGAAGTTGGTGGTGCTTGAGGCCTCAATAGGAATGAGGTATTCTGGCGTTGCCAACATCTCTGTGGAGCTTACCAACTTGCGCAGTGGCAAGTAACCATTCTTGGTCACCTCCACCAAATAGTTTTCGCCGGGCAACACAGGTACTTTTACCTCACAGCTTTTAAAAGCCGGGGCTTTGTCTATGAATTTTTCGGTGTAAAGCACCACGTATTCTTGCTCCGTTGGGGTTTCGTTTTCAGCGGCACTCCAGGCCGCTTCTTGTGATAGTCGGATTTTCAAATTGGCATCCGAAATGCGGATTCCCGTTGCTTTATCCACCACACATACATTGGCCAACTGTGGGCGCACCCCATTGAAATTCCAACGGTAAATATCATCCTGCCCTTTACCGCCGGGGCGGTTGGAAGTCAGGTATCCCTTGCGCTCCCGCTTGTCCGAAGTGTATGCGAAATCATCGTAAGCAGAGTTGATCGGTGCGGGCAAAGGCAGCAAGTAACTCGCCTCCATGCCTTCCATCTGAACGGAGTAAACGTCCAACCCGCCCATGCCCTTCCATCCATTAGAAGAGAAGTACAGGATATTGCTGGCCGTCAAAAAGGGGAAGATTTCGTCCCCTGCCGAGTTGACATTCGGACCGAGGTTGATGGGCGAACCCCAATTCTCGCCAGCCTTTTTTACAACATAAATATCCATGCCGCCATAGCCGCCGGGGCGGTTGGAGCTAAAAAACAGCAGGTTGCCGTCGGCTGACAAGGTCGGGTGGCAGTTGGAAAAGTCGTCACTGTTGAACGACAACTCCTTCGCCTCTTCCCAACGGCCCCGGTTCAGTTGTGCCGAGTATATTTTAAGGTCAACCAACCCCGCTTTGCTCTGCCCGTCCCTGTTGTTTCGGGAGAAAATCATGGTTTTACCATCTGGCGTAAAAGTGGGTGCGCCATCGTGGTACTTGCCGTTAATGTCGCCACTGACCATGTCCGGCGAGAAGAAGCGGCCTTCGGCGTCTTCCTTCGCAAAATACAGGTCGGAAAACCGCCCTGTTACCAAGTCTTGGTCGCAGACAAATACCCGCTTACCGCCCCGTGCCGAGGTGAACATCACGCCGCTGCCATAAGGCACTGCGCAATAGTCAAGGTATTCTGTGTTGATATCCGTCATGTTTTCGACGGAATAATTACCAATCGGCGATGCCTGCAAATTCACGTTGACCGCCCGCTGTGCCCCAGCCCAACTGGTGAGCAGCAGCAGCGCAAAAAGTATTTTAGATGATGTTTTCATTGTTGAATTTTTTTAGGTTTTAGGTTTCGGGTTTCACGCAGTACCTGCCCTTAAACCTGAAACCAAAAACCTGAAACCATTAAAAGAACCGTAGGTGGCTCACCTCGCACGACTTGCACCTGAAAGTGTAGCCAAGCATCAATTCCCAACTTCCGTTGGTGGCCTGGTTCAGTTCCGATTGGGTCAAATCAAGCCCCAAGCCAAGTCGCATCCCATTGCCGAACTCCATGCCTGCCAGCACATCAAAGGAATCGCCGAGGCGGTAAGTGGCACCGAACCAAAAGGCCTTCATAAAAATAAGGTTGGCATTCAGGTCCACATCCACGGGAGCCGCTGGGTTCACACTCACCAACAGCGACGGAACCAACTCAACATTGCGCGACAGCGTGGCATTGAATCCACCCATCACGTAAGCCGTGCGGCGGTTGTCCTTTTTCCCGCTGCGGTCTTGGTAAAGGCTGTTTTTGAGCAACAGGGGGACAGACACCCCGAAGTAGTATCTTTTGCCCAAGAAGTAGGCTCCCGAGCCGAAATTGGTACCAAAGGCCGTCTCATCGCCCTGTGGGATTTCCGGGTCGTCGGGATCCAGCGGCTTGGAATCTGACCACTTGAATCGCAACTGCTCCAACCTGCCCGACAGGCCAAGGCTGAGG
>JAHEAS010000243.1 GCA_024642645.1 Saprospirales bacterium
GCCAGTTATCGAACTGGTTTTGCAATTGTACCCAACCCACCTTGTTGATTTCTTCATCAATAAACTGCTTGTGGCAGGCTGCGCAAAATTCGGGACTCTTGAAAAGGGTATGCTGTAAGGATTCAATATGTTTCTGCGGGTAAGCCCTAATGAGGTAGTCGCTTACGAATTTGGCATCATCCCCTTCTTCCATCTCAAACATGTAACGATCGGGCTGTGTCATCACGTAGTTTGCATTGCCTTTGATATCGGTCTTTTGAATGGCATGACAGGAGATGCATGAAATCCCTTCCTGATAGCCGGCCAGGTTGGTCAAGTCTTCTACGAAAATGTTTTTAGTACCAGAAAACAGGGAGATGGGATCGTGGCAGCCACCGCAATACCTGGTGGATTCGGGCCCGTTTTGCTCGGCCATCACAGACTGTACTTTTTGGAATCCCACATCCATCGCCGACCAACGGTGCGCACTCACTTGCCACTCGTCATAAATTTCTTTGTGGCAACCGGTAGTTCCGCAACCTTTCGACCCGCTCATTGATTTGGCGTCAAAAGCACCGCCAGTGTCGGTAGTGGCAAGGCTAGGCGCAAAAGGCCGATCTCCACCATAGGAAAGATTGTAGTCTTCCGGAAACGCATTGTTCAAGAGCTTTGGTTGATAGCTGTACCCCGCCAGAAAAATGGTTGCTAATAAAATAACGGATAAAATGGCCGTATTCGACAGGTACTTATTCTGGGCGGCTACGATTGATTGCATAGCTCCAGCCGTGCGCACTTTAAGATTACGGACCATCGGCAATACAATGTGTGGCAATAGGAATACTACAAGTGCAAAAGTTGAAACCACGTGAGCGAGGTCCCAGACATAGCCTATTTTGGACTGAAAAGCGGCTTGCCAGGTCAAAACCAATCCACTGACCGAAAGAACCAGACCAAGTATCAAGGATATGTACCCGGTCAATTTGAAGTGGTCCATCTTTTTCCAACGGTACACCATCAAGTGGCGTCCCAAATACCAGAGAAATGGAATGGTAAAAATGAGCCCTCCCAAGCTATGCATGATTACCATCACCTGATTGGAAATGCTGAATGGGAGGAAATAAATAGAGAGGCCAGTTACTGTTTCAAAAACGAGAAGGGCTGAGACAAGCAACAACAATTTGTGCCGCCATTCTTTTTCAGCGGAATACTTAGTTGATTGATCGTTCATATGAGCAGCGATTTGACAAGCCGTCCGCAGCCCAATTAACAGCCGGAGGTTTGAGCTATGGAACAACTCTAAATTTGCATGGGACACCCAACGATTTCCTCGGCTGAAAAGAATTGCGCTGAGCAATAAAATTTAAAAACCCTAATGTATGGCAATCGTGGCCAATGAGAGAATGACTTTTATCAGTAATCAGCTTTGGGCGTGCTGCATTTGCAAGCTATTTTGGGTGGCACTACCTGCCGGAGGTTCATAGTTTCCAACCGTTTTCTTCTGGATTCAAAACATTGGGGGCAATCAGCGAAGAGTTGCAAATCCCACAAATCTGCAAAGACACGCCCGGCACGAAGGCCTAGGCCGTATTCCATGGCCTGCTCTAACGAGGAAAGGGAGGGCGGGGAGAAAAAACCATTTGATTGCAACCAGTCCATTGCCCCGTTTCCCGGTCTGGTTGGTATCACGACACAGCATTCCACTCCGGATTCGAAGGCAAATTCCAAAGTGCGTTTTGACCAGAACAGTCCATCTTCTTCCGTTAAAAATGGCGGCCTCAAAAGGGTAAAGGCCCGTGTGCGGATGCCATTCTTTTTCAAAAACTGCACGCAGCGCCGGAACTCGTCTAGGTCCATGCGCTTGTTCAGCTTCCGGAGCACTTCCGGGTGCGCCGTTTCCAGCCCGAGGGCAATCTCCAACTCGCCCCGCAGCAGGTCACGGAATTGCAGGCAGCGCTCGGTGATGAGCTTTGGGTGGCACTCTACGATGACCGTCTCGAAGGGGTGTAGCAAGGCGGCTATTTTTTCATAATCTGCTGAGGGAATGGCCTTTGTGTCAAAGAAATTTCCAGCATTGTAAAGTTTTATGTGCCGGGCAGGTGGCAATTGTGCCAAAGCATAAGCAATCTGGTCAGGAATGTCGCCCGGTAGCGATTTTTCATTTGTGGTATTTTTCCACAGGTCGCACATGAGGCAGCGAAATGGGCACTCCCGGTTGGTGAGAAATACCGTTGCCACCGGGGCGTTTACACCAGCAGCAGTGCGCTCTTCTTCAACGAGAAAAGCGTAAGGCACCCGTGCATCTACGGTATTTTTGGGCGGCCGATGGGACAAAATCCATCGGTCGCCCATGTCAAAATCAGGAAACTGGCTCATACATTTGCTGAAAAGCCTGACGGTAAGCGATGTCTTTTTCAGGAAAGAGCTGATGAAAGACTGGCTTCTCAACGGCTCCATGCTGGAAGCGCCTTTTCGGGAATACCGGCATGTCTATGCCCGTCACTGCTTTGACCCCTCGGGCAACAATGACACCTTTCAAGTCGTACAGTTTTTCATGGTCCCAGCCTGTCAATTCGATGAAAGGGATTCCCTCGGCAATTTCGATGACGTTGGGCAGGGTGTAGGGGCTATAACCTTCAAACCCAAGCAACTCCGCTGGTGCGGAAGTGCGGGTATGGCTGCGGCTCAGGCCACCGGAGTAAGTAACAGAGTGCTTCATAGAGTGGACGCCCCAGCCCTCTTGGTACAACATCAAATTGTTCAAAACGCTCTTGATGGTCAACTCTGGATTTTCTTCAATCGGGTAATCTTTCATGTTTTCGTCCCCGCCGTCGCCGTCGAGCATGTATTTCCAGTCAGGATAACGCTCCCGAATACCCTCCAGCAACGCCACGTTCATCGTAGCCGACTGGATGTCCAACGCTTTGTAATCTTCCACCATCCTGACCGCCTTCTTCCAGTCCAAGTCTTCTGACGAAACCTCGATTTCCTCCAAAAAGAGACCCAGGTTCAACTTCTCCAGAAACTGGTGGGCCTGCTGCACATCGGCACCGCCGCCATCCACGCTCAAGGTAAAGGCTTTGAGCCTTGACGGGCTTTCGCCCAATTCCAACAGGGCGTGATAAGTGAGCAAAAAGACCGAACCGCTGTCCACGCCCGCCGAAAAACTTACCCCTACCGGCCCCGAGTTTGCCCGGTTTTTCAACCATTTCTTTATCTCCTGGTACAGTGCGGTCATGTACATCGTGCCCAGTTTTCCGATATCATCCTTCGGGTACTTGTTGCGCTGGGGCGTGAAAAACCGCTCGTATTCTGGGTTGGGGTCGGGGCAGCCCAACAATTGGATGGTCGTGAGATAATGCGCTGGCACCATGCGGGTGTACGACGGATGGTACTGGTCGTCGAGCCCCTCCGATTTGAGGTAGTCATAAATGGTATCTATTCGCTCCGCAACTACGAGATTGGGGCCCTCCGAACGTTTTGCGATGAAGTAACGCAACGGCCTGCCGATGGAACGTGCCAGTCTAATGGTCTTCCCTTCGACTGAAACCAGCGAAAATTGCCCGTCAATCTTCCGGACTGCTTCGCTGTCCCCGGATTTCAGCAACTCCCGTGCCTGCTCGTTAGTCATGTTGTGGATGATGTTCTTTTCTGGATGTGTCAGGTCTATTACCCGGCTGACGTAATCGTGGTTCATGATGCTATTTTTAAATGAATTTTTGCAAAAATGAATGTTATCTTTTGCCAGTACCCTGCCTGATTTTCACGTACTGGTCTGCTGCGACATTTTCAAAAGCCTCTTTTTCACCATCCGGCCATTCTATCTCTAGCCGGTCAACCTGTGGGTAATTGCCCAAGCCGACATGTACCCGATCGTCGCTGCTGCTAAGATAGGCGTTGCTAGGCTGATCCACCAGCACTTGTAACTTTTCGCCAGTGCGAACGGTGATTTTGGAACCAGGCCAAGCAGGCGAACCGTTGCTGTTTTGCAAGGAAAGCCCCAGCCAGTGGTTGCCATTTTGGTTTTCGTTGCGGAGCAATGTAGCCGTAGCCTTCAGGTCCACATGCGACACGATGAGGTCGAGGTCGCCGTCGTTGTCGTAGTCCCAGCAGGCTGCCCCCCGCCCCGAGCGTTGTTGCAGGAAGTAGGCCCCTCCTTCCTTGCCGGCATCGGTGAAGTGACCCTTCCCGTCGTTTTTTAAAAGAAGCGGATATTGCTCGCCCAATACCTCTGCGACACCATTGGCCGAAAAAATATCGAGGTCACCATCATTGTCGTAATCGAACAGAATTCCCGCCCAGGCGCCTTTCCCAGCGAATGCCACGTAGAGGCCGCTGCTGGTGGTGATATCCTCGAACTGCCCATTGCCCAAATTACGGTAAAGAGAGCCGTGCGCCAGGTCGGTGACCAACACATCTAACAGCCCATCGCCATCTACGTCGCCTATGGATGGGTGCATGGAGCCTGTTGGGTCACCCTCGTCATTCACGGCGACATGACTTACCATGCCTGTTTCGGTGAATCGCCCGGCGCCGTTGTTGCGAAAAAGAAAATTGGCCTGGTGGTCATTGACCTGCAAGATATCCATGCTGCTGTTGCCGTCGCTGTCGAACACCGCCAGCCCCATGCACTTTGAATCAGGAAAATAGAGCCCAAGTTGCGAAGTAACATCTTCGAACTGGCCAGCGGCAGACTGGTGGTACAGAAAGGAAGCCTGCCCCCGGTATTCGGCGGGGGAGGGCATCATGTCTGGATGCCCTGGCGTCTGGTAGGCTGGGTCGAAAGCGAGGAAGTTGCCAACCATCATATCCAGTGCCCCATCCTGGTCGTAATCCCAAAAAGCCACACCAACGCTCCATTTGTTGAAGCCGTTGAGCGATGAAGGGCCTTGCAGGCCTAATTCGTCTGTAGCATCCCGAAAGGTGCCGTCACCGTTGTTTTTGTAAAAAACATTGGGGCCATAGTTTAGTAGGTAGAGGTCCAAATCGCCATCGGCGTCGTAATCCACGGTGTTGGCAGCCATGCTCCAACGGCGGTCGTCAATACCCGCCAGTTTGGCAACTTCGGTGAAAGTGCCATCGCCGTTGTTGCGGTAGAGTTGATTTGGCGTTTTCTCGAACACCTTACCTGCCGCATCGCTGATGCCCTCAAGGTAAGTGCCGTTCAGCAGGTACAAATCCTGGTCACCGTCGCCATCGTAGTCAAAAACCGTGACGCCGGAACCGCTGCTCTCTAGGATATTCCCGTAGGTGTAATCGCCAAAATTGTACTTGAAATCAATGCCTGACGCTTTCGTCACATCCACGAATCCGTCCGGTACCGGGAGGTTGCAGGATATCGTGAAAAGGCTAAGGTATATGCCCAGCAAATTAATTCCCATCACAATTTCATTACCCCTGCGGGCTTGGTTCACATTGCGCATCATGGCCGCCATTCGATTCTTTGTATTTTACATTAAAAAAATATGCTCTAAGCTTTAGCTCATCGCAAACCAGGTAGCGGTTATACCTTTTGTAGCGAGTCAACGCCAACTTAGACCGTGTCCGGAATTTGGGTTTCGTTACTTCACCTGCTTAAAAGCATGAATGTCTGATTTATTATTGGAACCCAAGAAATGCCGTAAAGTGATAATTGTCATCTGGTGACCTTGTTGCATACTTTCGGTTTACAATTATTGGGGTTCTATCAATCGGCCCTTACCAAAACAGGCATGGCCAGCTTGGAATCCCTGACTCATATTTTTCAAAGGGCGTAGCAAAAAGGGAATCCAATTTTGAAACACATGATCGATGCACTAGATAAGAAAGGCATCAAAAACCTTGAAGGGGTCTGCCCCATTGGAGCAATATGGAAAACAAAAAAAGCGGTCAGGCACTCACGCACCCGACCGCCTCATATCTAATAGAAAAGATTATTAACTGATGTTACGCAGCTTTCTGTTGGATCCTAGCCGGCCTTTTTCATTTTAGTGAAGCAGGTCTGAGA
>JAHEAS010000244.1 GCA_024642645.1 Saprospirales bacterium
AAAATCATCGAGCTTTTTATCGAAAAAGGCGCACGGATGGCGCAGCCCGGCGAGTTCACCCTACGGGCATTTTTGAACGGGAAAATGGACCTCTCGCAGGCCGAGGCCGTCGCCGACCTAATAGCCTCCACCTCCGAGAGCAGCCACGGCGTGGCCATGCGGCAGATGCGGGGCGGTTTCAGCCACGAAATCCAGCGACTGCGGGATGAGCTGGTCAACTTTGCCAGCCTCATCGAGCTGGAACTCGACTTTGCCGAGGAGGACGTGGAATTCGCCAACCGCCCACAGTTGAAGGCTTTGGTGGAAAAAATCCACTCGTACATCCATGCACTTATCCAATCCTTCAAGCTGGGAAATGTACTGAAAACGGGCGTACCCACCGTCATCGCTGGCCGCCCGAACGCCGGGAAAAGTACCTTGCTGAATGCCCTGCTGAACGAGGAGCGGGCCATCGTCAGCGAGATTGCTGGCACAACGAGGGATACCGTGGAGGAAGTGCTGAACATCCAAGGCGTGGAGTTCCGGCTGATAGACACAGCGGGCATCCGGGAGGCGCAGGACCAAATCGAGGCCATCGGCGTGGAGAAAACGATGGAAAAACTGCGACAAGCCGCCCTGCTCGTCTATGTTTTTGATGTCGTCGAAACAAAGATTGACGAAGTGCTGTCCGACGTCGCCAGCCTCCAGCACCCCGGCGTCCACCTGCTCATCGTCTGCAACAAGATGGACAAGCTGCCCAGCTACAATCCCGATTGGCTGATGAACCCAAACGACCCCACTATCAATGAATTTTTCTTCGCAAACCGGGGGCAGTTGGCAGTTGGCCCCGACCTTGGTCGGGGGCAGTTGGCAGTCAGGCCGGAGCAAATCATCACGCTTTCTGCTAAAAATGCCATGAATGTGCCTTATTTAAAGGAGAAGCTTTTTGATTCTGTGCTAACACAAAAAAACATTGGCGAGAGCACCATCGTGACGAACGCCCGCCACCTGGAGGCACTACAAAAAGCTGCCGCCAGCCTCAACGACGTGTTGCATGGACTGGACACGGGCATCACTTCCGATTTTGTGGCGATGGACATCCGGCGGGCGCTGGCTTTTCTCGGTGAGATTACTGGGGAAGTGGGAGTGGAGGATTTGTTGGGGAATATTTTTTCGAAGTTCTGCATCGGGAAGTAAAACCACATCCTGAATAGAAAATAACTCTTTTTTAAGAAGCGTTTGCTGTTTTTTGAGTTAACTTAGCGCTCTTTAATCTGTAATGATTCAACGCATCCTTGCATATCAGCTAGCATTTTTGATATTGTTCACCAATATTGGAATGCCTGTTTTTACCCATGTTTGTAATGGGCAAGGCAAGGTTTGGACATCGGTTTTTGGGCTAGGCCACTCTTGCTGTAGCAAGAAAAAGGCGACCAAAGCCAAGGCTTGCCACCTATCCAACCCTACCGCTAAAAAGAAGGGCATCCGGCCAAAACCCTGCTGCGAAAACAGGGTTACTTTTCAGCACCAGCAGTCGGAATTCTCTAACGATATTCAAAGTTTGGAAGGCAGCGACTTCCAAAAGGCGGTTATTCCAGCGATAACCAGTGCCGATTTCAATTCATTTTCATGGTCATCGGATATTTCGATTTCTTTCCAACCACATGCGCCGCCCGACAAGCTCCATGGGCGTAGTCTGCTCATTTTTGAGCAAATTTTCCTTTGTTAGACCTCCATCCTCGGCTGCAATACCGAACAGTTTGAGTTGAAAACCCAATGGTTTCAAACTTATTTTTTTGATTTGGTATTCGTATGCCCCCTCCCCAAGTTCAGTCAACATGCACCGAACGTTTCATTCATTTTTTAACTGAAAATTCAATCATGAAACAGCTAATTCTGCTTGGCGCCATCGCCATGATTTCCCTGTTCGCTGCTTGCCGGGACAACAATTCCCAACAACAGCATGACCAAATGCACGAAGGCCACGACCACGCCGCCGTTTACCAATGCCCGATGAAGGACGAGGGCGACAAAACCTACGACCAACCTGGCAACTGCCCGAAATGCGGCATGGAGCTTAAAGAAGTTAAATAACCAAAGTGGTAACCAATTGCTTTTGGCCACCACCATTTTTTAAATCAATCAAATTCAATATTTTATGAAAAATCTAAAAATCATTCTACCTGCGCTGCTGGCGTTTTTCATGGCCTTTTCCGCTAATGGCCAAGATGCAACTGCTAAAAAAGCAGCCGCTACAACTGAAAAAACCGAGACCTTTAAAGTGCTCGGCAACTGCGGTATGTGCCAGAAGACTATTCAAGGTGCCGCTACCAAGGCAGGTGCCACTACGGCCAATTGGGACAAGGAACTCCACACGTTGACAGTCACCTTCGACGGTGGCAAAACCAGTGTAAAAAAAATACAGAAAGCAATAGCCAAAACAGGTTATGACACTCCGAACTACAAGGCTTCCGACGCAGCTTACAATAAACTCCACGGCTGCTGTCAATTCGACCGCACTGAGAGTTTAGACCTATAAACAATGTACTTGAGCAATCTTTCAAACGGTGTTTTTTCACCAATCGCAAGGTTGTTTTGAAAAACAATGCCTCATGCAGGGGTGCTAGATTGGACTTCTCCAAGCTAGTTCCCCTGCATGAATCAAATCTTCTTTTCACAACTTAATGTCCAATTTTTATGAAAAACAAATTTCTACTTATCCTCCTCGTTGCCATGTTCAGCCAAAGCCTGAGCGCTCAAATGAACGTCACCCTGAATATGCACCAAAAGCTGGGCGACCAGCCTTTTGCCCTCAATGAAGCGGCTACCGCTCCAGACAACTATGCCATCAAAGTAACACGGATGCAGTATTATGTCTCCGAAATCACACTTATTCATGATGGTGGACAAGAATTTCTAATCCACGACCTCCACCTGCTTGTGTCTGCCCAAAAGGACAGCCTATTCGCCTTGGGAAGCTTTGATGTGACAAATATCGAAGGTGTAAAATTTTCCATCGGCGTGGACCAAGCGTTCAACCACCTCGACCCGGCAAGCTACCCAATTGGCGACCCACTCGCACCCCAAAACCCAACCATGCACTGGGGCTGGGCGGCTGGGTACCGCTTCATCTGTTTCGAAGGAAAGTCGAGCAACAACGGCACTACCTTCCCCGATGTCTTCCAAATCCACACCGTGGACGACGCCAATTACAAGACTGTCACCGTGCCTGCACAAGGCGTGATGGTGGGCGACCAGATGACCATCAACATCGATGCAGACTACACCAAGGTGCTCACTGGCTTGAACGTGCAGGGAGGCGTGACTTCTCATGCTGCCACTGGCGCTTCGGCTCTCATTGCGGAGAACATGAAAAACCATGTCTTCACGGCTTCGCCCGTGGTGAGCGGCACGGTCGAGCCAAACGTGGTTGGCAGCTTCGCAATTTCGCCAAACCCATCGAACGGTATGGCCGTGCTGAAGTACGACCTGCCCGGCTATGAGCAGCTGACATTGACCGTGAGCGACCTCGCTGGCCGCACTGTTTTCACCCAAAAGCTGAACGGCTCACAGCAGTCGGTTTATCTCGAAACCAACTGGCAGTCAGGCGTTTACGTGGCCCGTATTTTCAGTGGTGATAAGTTTTTGGCACTGGAAAAATTGGTGGTTAAATAATGATGAATCAAAAATGATGAATGATGAATCAGGTTTCTGGTTCGTCATTCATCACTTGTTTTTTTATGAAAAAATGCCTTTTTCCACTTGTTGTTTTGTTCTTTTTTGCTTGCAAAAAGGAGTCGAACCTGCCACCTGCTGAGCCATTGCTTGCTGTGCCGGCAGGCTTCCCAGCGCCCGTTTTTCCCGAGGGGAACGAACTGACGCCGGAACGGTGGGCATTGGGTAAGCGGCTATTTTTCGACCCCATCATGTCAAGCGACCGCACGGTTTCGTGCGTTTCGTGCCACCTGCCGGAGCAGGCGTTCAGTGACCTGCGGGCATTCAGTCCCGGTGTGGAAGGCAGGCCGGGAACCCGAAATGCGCCCACCCTCGCCAATATCGCTTACCACCCCTATTTCACGAGGGAAGGCGGTGTGCCGACGCTAGAAATGCAGATTCTCGTTCCCGTGCAGGAGCACAACGAGTTCGATATGAACATCCTCGACATTGCGGAGCGACTGAACCAAGACAGCAGCTACGTGCAGGCGAGTCACCAAGCTTACGGTCGGGAACCGGATGCCTTCGTCATCACCCGCTCCATTGCCTGTTTTGAGCGGACGATGTTAAGTGGGCGCAGCCCGTATGACCAGTTTTTGAATGGTAAAAAATCGGCGCTGACAGCTACCGAGAAGCGGGGCATGGACTTGTTTTTTAGTGAAAAACTTGCCTGCTCACAATGCCACGACGGATTCAATTTCACCGATTACGCCTTCGAAAACAATGGCTTGTACGACGACTATCCCGACCCCGGCCGCTTCCGCCTCACGGGCAAGGAAGAAGACCGGGCGCTGTTCAAAGTGCCGACGCTCCGCAACGTAGGCGTAACCGCACCATACATGCACGACGGCTCGCTGCCGACGTTGGAGGCCGTGGTGGAGCACTACAATTCGGGTGGCAAAAACCACCCACACAAGAGTCTGTTGATAAAACCACTCGACTTGTCCGCACAGGAGAAGGTCGATTTAATGGGTTTCCTCAAAGCCTTGACGGATGACGGTTTTTTAAACAATCCAAAATTCAGGGAGTAACACAAACTCCTGCAAATCAATTTATTATGAAGAAATTTATCCTAACTTTTTTTACCTTGACAGCCCTGATAATTGCCTGTAACAAAGACGACAACACCCCAGCGGCGGAGTATGACCCCACGCCCTATGCCCTCGACTATGGCGACTTTCCCAACCCAAATATCCCTGCCGACAACGCCTTGACAAACGCTGGCGTGAAGCTGGGTCGGATGCTTTTTTATGAAAAAAAACTGTCGAAAGACGGCTCGCAGGCCTGCGCCGATTGCCATGTGCAGAAGGACGGCTTCAGCGATATGCGGCAGTTCAGTATCGGTGTGGAGGAGTTGCCGGGCAAGCGGCAGGCCATGGCCGTGTTCAACTTGGCTTGGCACAAAAACGGGATGTTCTGGGATGGCCGAGCGCCGCTTGTACGTGACCAGGCCCTCAAGCCCATCCAAGATCCGCTCGAAATGAATGAGACGCTGGACAACGCCGTTGCGAAGCTAAAAGCTGACAAGCGATACACCGACCAGTTCATCCGGGCGTTTGGGGACGATAACATCACGCCAGAACGCATGGGACTTGCCATGGAGCAGTTCGAGTTCACGATGATTTCGAACCAGTCAAAGTTCGACAAATACCTTGCTGGCACGGCTACTTTGACGGAGAGCGAGGAGCGGGGCCGGGTGCTTTTCAACACAGAATACGACCCGTTTTTTGGCATAAAAGGCGCTGAATGTTTTCACTGCCATGCCGGCTACAACTTCACCAACGACCAGTACATGAACAACGGCCTCGACGCCGATGCCGACTTCAAAGACGAGGGCCGCTTCAAAGTCACCAACGACCCGGCGGACAAGGCGAAGTTCAAAGTGCCTTCGCTTCGCAACATCGAACTGACCCCTCCCTACATGCACGATGGGCGCTTTGCAACGCTGGAGGAAGTGGTCGAGCACTACAATTTTGGCGCAATAAACTCCACAACTATTGACCCGCTGATGCAGTACAACCTCAGCCCCGGCCTGCAATTGACAGGACAGGATAAGGCCGATTTGATAGATTTTTTGAAGACGCTAACCGACACGTCGTTCATGACGGACGAGCGGTTTTCGTCGCCGTTTTAGATAAGTTTTTGATTTAAACATCGGCGAGGTTTTGAACCTCGCCGATGTTTTGCCGATGCAGTTTTTGCACGATAATTATTGGTG
>JAHEAS010000245.1 GCA_024642645.1 Saprospirales bacterium
ACCCACACAATGTTGTCAAAGCAACCATCGATGCACTTTCAAAACTGCGTAGTTCAATTGACGTTTCTAAGCAGCGCAGCCTAACTTTGGATAAAGTATTTAACGGTTAAAACAGTACAGCTTGTTTTTTCAAATTTGAAACAGCAACCTTCAACCGGAAATCTAATAAAAATGGATAAGGTTAAAATAACGCAAGTAAAAAGCACAATTGACCGTCCGAAGCGCCAAAAGTTGACGATTCAGGCACTGGGTATTCGCAAGATGCACCAGACCGTTGTGCACGAAGCAACTCCCCAGATAATGGGCATGATTGCTAAAGTTCAGCACTTGATAGTAGTGGAGAACGCTTAATCAATAAACAACTATCGTTCATTTTCAATTGACTTGATAAAATGGAACTTCATAATCTAAAACCGGCGAAAGGGGCTGTTCACAAAGAGAAGCGAATAGGCAGGGGCCAAGGCTCAGGCAAAGGTGGAACCGCCGGGAAAGGCCATAATGGTGCAAAAGCACGTACTGGCCACAATGAAAAAAGAGGCTTTGAGGGTGGCCAGACACCTTTGCAGCGTCGTGTGCCAAAGCGTGGATTTAAGAATCCTAACAGGGTTGAATTCACCGCACTGAATTTGGATCGTATTCAGGAAATTGTAGAGAAATACAAAATGACTGATATCACGCTAGAGGCACTACAAGCCAATGGCATCATCGGTAAGAATGAGAAAGTAAAAGTTTTGGGCAGAGGTGAACTGAACAGTTCAGTGAAAGTGACAGCACATGCTGTATCTGCTACTGCTAAACAAGCTATTGAGGAAAAAGGCGGAAGCGTTAATCTGGTTTGAAGGATGAAGCTTGCCGCACGGAAAGCGGGAGGAGGCCTTTCAGTGTGAAGTTTCGAGTGTCAAACATCAAATCCAACACACAAGTTGGGTGGTATAAGAAATTCCGATGAAAAAACTTATTACGACTATCCAGAACATCTGGAAAATCAAGGAACTAAGAGAACGTATTGGCTTGACTTTGCTGATGCTATTTGTTTTTCGTCTCTGCTCTTTTGTTGTTCTTCCAGGTGTAAACCCTGAAGCACTATCTAGAGCTGGACAAAATGGCTCTCAGGACATTCTTGGTGTTATCAACATGTTTACTGGTGGAGCATTTGAAAATGCTTCCTTGATGGCATTGGGCATCATGCCATACATCACGGCCTCTATCATTGTACAATTGTTAGGTTTTGCAATGCCTTATTTCCAGCGCCTTCAACAAAAAGAAGGTGAAAGTGGCCGTAAAAAGCTCAACCAGATTACTCGTATGCTGACTGTTGCTATCACCTTGGTTCAAGGCGGTGGCTACCTTACCTATATCAACTCCATGAATGCAGTTGATGCATCAATGCCTCCTGGGTTGTTCTGGATTTCAAGTACAATTATTCTGTCAGCCGGAACGATGTTCGCCATGTGGATTGGTGAAAAAATTACAGACAAAGGCTTGGGAAATGGTGCTTCTTTGTTGATTATGATTGGTATCATTTCACGTATTCCACAAGCTTTTGCAAGTGAAATAGGAACTCAAATTGGCCAAAATGCTTGGTTCAAATTGATATTCGAATTTGGTCTTTTGTTCGCTGTAGTAATGGCAATTGTACTCATTATTCAAGGTGTTCGTAAAGTGCCAATTCAGTTCGCAAAGCACATGGTTCAAAGGGGCAACACGACAATGCCTGCAGCAGGAGCAAGGGATTATATTCCAATTAAAGTGAACGCAGCTGGTGTAATGCCGATAATCTTTGCTCAAGCGTTGATGTTCGTTCCTGCCACTGTCGCTCAATTTGCAAGTGGTGGAGGTCAAACTGGTCCTGCTACTGGGCTACTTGGTCAATTGACCAATCCATACTCTGTCGCTTCCTCGGTTTTTGTATTCTTGCTTGTAGTTGGGTTCACCTACATATACACCGCATTGATTGTAAACCCTACTCAATATGCGGAATACTTGAAGCGCCAAAATGCTTTCATTCCCGGGATTAAACCAGGAAAACCGACCGCCGATTTTATCGACGCCATTACTACCAGAATTACGCTTCCAGGCTCAATTTTCCTAGGATTAATTGCTATCATGCCTGCCTTTGCAGGGTTGTTCACAGACAATCAAGCTTTCGCTTCGTTCTTTGGTGGAACATCAATATTAATTGGGGTTGCGGTAGTACTTGATACATTACAGCAGGTAGAGAGCCATTTATTGATGCGGCGTTATGATGGCCTCGTAAAATCAGGCAAAATACAAGGAAGGACGAGGCTTCAAGGCATTGGGTCAAACGTTTAATCAAAAGGGACGCTACAAGTCTGATACTATAAAAGTTATCAGGAATCAGTTTTGTGATTATTTGAATACTTCAATCGTGCTACTAGGCAAGTATCGGTTAAAATCTTTTGGTTAAGCCCATCTGCCCAGTAGTACGTTTTTTTTATAAAGCCATTGAGATGACAATGACAAGCTTGCTCAATCAGCCAAAATCGAATTTGATATTCTATAAAACGGATGAAGAAATTGAGATGATTCGTGAAGCTTGTTTATTGGTTTGCAAAGTGTTGACCCATGTTGGCACCAATCTCAAGGCAGGCATGAAAGGCAGCCAGCTAGACCGTGAAGCAGAAGAGCTTATACGTGATAATGGTGCAACCCCGGCATTTAAGGGGTATGTTGGCTCAGGTTCAGATGTTGCGTTCCCATCGACGCTTTGCATCTCCATAAACGAAGCTGTAGTGCACGGCATCCCTTCTGAAGAAGAGGAATTCAAAGATGGCGATATTGTGTCTGTGGATTGCGGAACTTTCTTGAATGGCTACTACGGAGATGCAGCATATACATTCGCATTAGGAAATGTTGATGAAGCTACAATGGAGCTACTACGCATAACCAAAACCTCTTTATACAAGGGAATTGAACAAGCGGTGCATGGAAAACGAATTGGCGACATTGGTTACGCCATTCAAAGTTACACCGAGCGTGCATTTGGGTACTCGGTTGTTCGAGAGTTAGTTGGTCACGGAGTAGGCAAATCACTTCATGAAGACCCGGAAGTCCCCAACTATGGAAAACGGGGCAGCGGCGTTTTAATGAAAGAAGGACTGGTAATCGCCATTGAGCCCATGATAAATATGGGTAAAAAGGAAGTGATGCAGGGTAAAGATGGATGGACAATTATTTCATCTGACAGGAAGCCATCTGCACACTACGAGCATACAATTGCCGTGCGAAAACAAAAAGCCGATATTCTTTCCAATCACGCTCCTATAGAATCTGCCATTGCCACTAATCCTGAATTGAAAACAGTTGAAGCAAAGGAAGATATTGGTTTGACGACGGCCTAAATCAGGCAGATTGGCTGCATAGGCAGTGATAAAGTTGGACAACTGGATTTTTTTTTAAACCACAGTGAAACTTTGATTGATATTCGTATCTTTGCGCTCCGAATTTTGAAAGCATGGCAAAACAAGATTTAATTAAACAAGACGGGACTATTGATGAGGCACTGTCAAATGCCATGTTCAGAGTACGTCTTGAGAATAACCATATCATTACGGCTACCATTTCGGGCAAAATGCGGATGAACTACATCCGAATCCTGCCAGGTGACCGGGTTGCAGTGGAGATGTCTCCCTACGACCTTACAAGAGGAAGAATAATCTATCGCTACAAGTAAAATGGTAGCATATTTTTAATACATTGAAAATCAAAGCGTTATGAAAGTTAGGGCTTCTGTCAAAAAGCGTTCAGTGGATTGCAAGATTGTGAGGAGGAAGGGTAAAATCTATGTTATTAACAAGAAAACCCCAAAATTCAAACAGCGCCAAGGGTAATCTACCCAGCTTTGAATGAATGTTTTTTACTGAAATTCGTAAATCATTAGAATATGGCACGTATTGCAGGTGTTGATTTGCCGAGGAACAAACGGGGTGTGATTGGACTCACTTACATCTTTGGTATCGGTTCCTCTAGGGCAAAGGAAATCCTAGAGAATGCAGGAATTGACGAAAACATAAAGGTCACCGATTGGTCGGATGACGATGTTCGGACCATTACCCAGCTTATCCAAAAGGATTACAGGGTAGAGGGTGAACTTCGTTCTGAAGTTCAGATGAGCATCAAACGTTTGATGGATGTGGCTTGCTACCGTGGCCTTCGCCACAGAAAGGGGCTTCCGCTCCGTGGGCAGCGCACCAAGACCAATGCTCGGACTCGTAAAGGCAAGCGTAAGACGGTTGCAAACAAGAAACTGGCTAAGAAGTAATTGCCTAAGCTATGTTTTATCTGCATTTTAATGCAAAGTGCAGCATAGTTGGGTTATAAATTTATAAAGATGGCAAAGGTTAGATCCAAGGTCAAAGCAAAAAGGAAAGTAAAAGTTGAGCCAGAAGGCTTTGCTTATATCCAAGCAACGTTTAATAACATCATCGTCTCGTTAACCAACAGGAAAGGTGATGTAATCAGCTGGGGGTCAGCCGGTAAGGCTGGGTTTAGGGGTTCTAAAAAGAACACTCCTTATGCCGCCCAAATGGCAGCTGGTGATGCAGCAAAAGTTGCATTTGAAGCAGGTTTGCGCACAGTGGAGGTTTATGTTAAAGGACCAGGCTCAGGAAGGGAAGCTGCCATCAGGGCACTTGACCAATCTGGCGTCAAGGTTTCACGCATTTTGGACCTTACACCAGTTCCTCACAATGGATGCAGGCCACCCAAACGCAGAAGGGTTTAAAACCCATTGTGTTTGAAATTTGAGACTGTTTTAATCGAATAAAGAAAACATTCATAATGGCAAGGTATAACGGACCTAAACAGAAGAAAGCCCGGGCATTTGGCGAGGCAATTTATGGCTTCAGCAAGGCTTTTGAAAAGAAAAAATACGCCCCTGGAATGCATGGTCAAACGCGCAAGCGCAAGCAGCGCTCTGACTACGGTGTTCAGCTGATGGAAAAACAGAAGGCAAAGTACACTTATGGCGTTTTGGAGCGTCAGTTCCGCAATATGTTTGAAGTGGCAAGCCACAAGCACGGTGTGACAGGTACAGTTCTCCTACAATTGTTGGAGTCTCGGCTTGACAACACTGTTTTCCGCCTTGGAATTGCACCTACCCGGCGTGCTGCACGTCAATTGGTTTCTCACCGCCATATCGTTGTGAATGGTGTCTTGACTAACGTTCCATCTTATCACCTCCGCCCTGGCGATGTGGTAGAAGTACGTGGGCAATCTAAAAGTCTTGACTTAGTTCGTGAACAAATTGGCAAGAAGACTGATGTGAAAAAATTTGGATGGCTTGAATTCAACCCAGATAGCATGAAGGGGACATTCTTGTCTTACCCAGAACGAGAACAAATACCAGAGAAGTTGAACGAACAACTTATCGTTGAACTCTACTCCAAGTAATACTTCAATGGTTTGGCAGGCACCTTTTGGGTTGCCTGCCAAACCTGTTTTATTTAGCGCATTCTTTGCGCACGAATGGCTGAAAATTATTCAGCAGCAGGTGTTGAAAAATTGAACAGACGGCCTTTATCCTTCATCCTATCAAAGATTTCTTCATTATATGAGCATCTTAAATTTCCAAAAGCCTGACAAAATCATGATGCAGAAAGCAAATGATTTTGAGGGCATCTTTGAATTCAGGCCGCTGGAGCCTGGCTTTGGCCAAACCATTGGCAACTCACTCAGAAGAATTCTGCTTTCCTCTTTGGAGGGCTTTGCTATTTCCGCTGTGCGCATTGCAGGCGTTGACCACGAATTCGCTACCATCAAAGGAGTAGTTGAAGACGTTTTGGATATTATCCTGAACCTTAAGCAGGTTCGACTCAAGCAATTAATCCAAGGTGAAGACCTTGGTTCTGAAAAAATATACCTCACCATCAGTGGTAAAGAAGAGTTT
>JAHEAS010000246.1 GCA_024642645.1 Saprospirales bacterium
ACAAGAAATTGGCGGTTCTGTGGTTAAATAAAGCATTGTGCTTCGTATCAAGTTTTGTGGTGGCAGACAGTTTAGTGCTTCGAAATCACCAACTTCTTATAGCTGCAAAACGTTGTGTGTGATAGAAATAAAATTAAAATTGTATTTGCAATGAAAATAGGAAATGAAGAGTATTTAATCAAACCATTATCCAAGAGAACATTGGACATCGAGATGGTAATTCTTATGTTTATGGTCTACGTGACAGTATATCTTTGGGTATTTGAATATATTAGCTGGCCAATTTTTTATATAGTTTTTCATTTTTTCTACATGCGATTCTTTATGGGAAATCATGAAAGATTTCATTCTATAAAATCTAAGAATTGGCCTCGATTGTTTGAAATTTTCTCAGAATACTTTGCCCTTGCAGTAACTCCTTGGGATGAGCCCTATGATTCCATAAGGACTAAACACTTTATCCATCACGCAACACATGTTCGGGGCAAAAAGCCTACTCAGGAAATACTTCAGAATCCGCACTCAATTTATGAAGCTGGTGGATTCTGGCGTTCTTTGTTTTTCTGTTTATTTTTTGAGGAAGCCCAATTAATCATTGACATTTTTAATAAGAATATTACTAAAAGTCGTTGGATTCGCTTAATGATATACTTACCACTGCAAATTTTGTTTATTTATAATTTTGGTTGGGGAAAGTATTTGGGAGTATTCATTGCTGTAAGACTATTGAGTTCTGGAGGCTGGTTATTTTTTTCTTGGTTTTCGCATACCGTTTCATATAAATTTGGCTACATAAAGCAATTAAAACACGGTAAGCTGATTTTGTTTTTAATGGGGGTTTTAAATGGTAAATATGTGAGAGACGGATTTTTTCGTCACGCTTCTCACCACGCATGGCCGTCAGTGCCACCTGACAAACTATATTTACTGGATGAAGCAGTATTGCGAAACCCTGATTCTATGCCAGAGATGATACCTTCTACTGACAAAATCGCTGTGAACTGACACACAACACTGTATATGAAATCATAGCTCCCATTCGGTCGCTACGCTTCATATACTAAACGTTAGCCATCATAAAAAATAACCAATGCTAAGAATTTTCAGACAAATACGCCTAAAATTTATAGAGCATGATAAAATCAAAAAATATCTGATTTATGCTTTTGGGGAAATCGTACTGATAGTAATAGGCATTCTCATTGCATTTCAAATCAATGTCTGGAAGGAAAATAGGAATAATGCTACACTGCAATTGGCAATACTAAAAGAGATACATGCTGACGTATCCGAGAATATTAATAAAATCAACGAGATGTTAATTGTTGATTCCGCTACCATCGAGAATAATCTTGAACTTCTTCGTATTTTGAAAGATACACAGTCTGTGTATAATGATTCGATGGCTGTTATGTTTGGAAAAATGTCACGCTTCCTCACGTTTTACCCACTTCGGCTGGGTTATGAGTCTTTAAAATCCAAAGGACTGGATTTACTCACAAACGACTCCCTACGACACGAAATTGCCTATCTGTACGATGTCGTATTTGGTCAAAATGAGACTTATTCGGATGGTAAAAGGAAATGGCATGAAATATCAAACGACATGACTATGAAACACCTTGAAACTGGCTCATTTTTATTTGTAAGGCGTCCCAATAATTTTTTAGATTTAAAGAAAAACCATGAGTTCATTAATTACTTGACCCTTACAATTGCGAGGACAGATTATATGCTGAACCAACGATATAAACCAGTGATTCTCCCAAAGACCATGCAATTAAAAAAGGCACTCGAAAAAGAAATAGAAAAAATTGAAGATTAAATACGATAGGCTAACAAGGTGCAAATCGACAATTGCCAGCAAAAGCTGGCTACTGCGTTTGCACAGCACATTAGCTGAAATCAAAACTTAAACTATACAAAATCTCAGGAGTTGAAAAAGGGCAACCATTTTCATCCAAAGCTAGTTTTAGGTTTTGCAAGAACAGAATTGCTATGTAACCCATAAAACCAGGCGCTACTTTTTGATTTGCCCTTTTTCAACTCTTGATACTTCCACCAGTTATAATTTCACCAAGTTCCCTGTCCAAACCCTATTCGCTTGCCTCACAACGACCATGAATAGGCCGCTCCCCAATTGGCTCATTTCCAATTCTGAGCAATCATTGCACGAAAAAACCTCCCGCCCAAGGGCATTGTAAAGCGTGACGCTAAATGGTTGTGTAGGATTTGGCCCGTTTAGCACCACCTTGCCATGTGTGGGATTTGGGAAGAGTTGAAGCTGCTCAACACGGCTGTTTTTTTCAAAAATGCCACTCGGCTCGCAAGCCAATTCGTTGATTTTCAACCAAATATCGTTGTTGAAAACGACGGGTACTTCGATGCCAGTACCGGGTGCTTCACCCATTCTCACCACCACAAGACCTGTGCTCGGCACCACGTTTAGGTACTGTCCGTTTTTGCCTAAAGCCGAAATCATATCATCTGGCGCAGCAGGAAACAGTGGACCGGGGATGTTGATTTGCAAGCCGGGGAGTTTGTAGGTTGGTTGGCCATTGAGCCACCAAAGGTAGCCGTAGGAGGGGTTGAGGTCTTGCGAAGGCGTAACCATTTGCTGAAAATAGGCCGGGTCAGTTACGACAGGCGTTGAATTCCAAGTACCACTATTCTGAACCAAAATCCCAAATCTTGCCATGCTGCGAGCTTTACTGAACAGCACATTGTTGTACCCAGATGGAAGCCAAAGGCCTGTTATACCTGTTTTTTGCGTAATTTTTTGGTTGAAAAAGAGGTTGAAATTCTGGCCACTAGCCGCTTCAATCACTTGGTCGAGTAGGGTGTACGGGCCGTTGTGGTAGGCCCAACGAGTGCCAGCATCAGCTTTGTATTGAAGGCAAGTATCGAGGGTGCAATAGGGGTCGCCCAAGCCGTCGTCGAGGCCGGAAGTCATGGCCAGTTGGTTTCTGACGGTGATGAGCGCCTCTTTGTCTGGCGGGCAGGCCGTCCAGCCAGTGCCAAGGTAGTCGCTGGTTGCGTCGTTGATGTCCAGCAGGTTTTCTTGCTGCGCAATGCCGACGAGGCAGGCCGTCATGCTCTTGCCAGCTGACGCCCAATACCAAACGCTGTCCTGTGCGAAAGTCCCGAAGTATTTTTCGAGGACAATGCGGCCATCCTTCAGCAGCAGAAAAGCCTTGGTATTGTTGGTTTCCAGCAGGTCGTAGAGGTCTTGGATTTTATCTTCGCAATATCCGAGGGAATCGGGGGAGAGGGTTTCCCAAGTATTGCCAGTGAGGGGCGGGAAGTAGGGGTTTTGGGCGTGGGCTTTTCCGAAGGAAAGAAAAACCGTAAAAGCAAGCAGGATTTGTTTCATTAAAATTTTTCCATGAAGACAATTCCAAACTGCGTTCGTTTAAACTCAAATAAATTTTGGATAAAAATTCTATTCGTGGTGTGCTTCCAATCCGCATTCCGCAATCCAAAATCCGCAATCATCCAAGCGCCTCCTGTGCCTCCATCCATTCCGTCATGGCTGCTTCCAGCTCGCCTTTCATTTTGGCGTACTCGTCCATGACCTTTTGGCTGTTGGGTTTTGTGTAAAAATCCGGCAAGGCCATTTGACTTTCGATATCTGAGATTTTGGCTTCGAGTTGTTCCACTTTTTTTTCGGCATTGGAAAGGTTGCGCTGTACGATTTTTCGCTCCTCTCGGTCGAGTTCTTTGTGATGCCCATTGGTAGAGGCGGTTGCAGCTGCTTTGGTCGCCAATTCCACATCCCGCATGTTGTCAAGCTTCCGCTTTTCGAGGAAATAGTTGATATCACCGAGGTAGGTGTAAAGTTTCTTGTCTCGGAACTCAACCGTAATATCTGCCATCTCAGAAAGAAAATCCCGGTCGTGCGAGACGACAAGTAAGGTGCCTTTGAAATCCATCAACGCCAATTTCAAAACCTCTTTCGATAGCATATCCAAGTGGTTGGTAGGCTCATCCAATACCAGCAGGTTGATGGGGCGCAGCAACAGGCAGGCCATCGCCAAACGGGCACGTTCGCCACCTGAAAGCACAGAGACTTTCTTGTCTTGGTCCTCGCCACTGAAAAGGAACGAGCCAAGGATGTTGCGCAGTTTGGTGCGCATCTCTGGTGGCGAGTGGTTTTCCATGGTTTCCAGCAAGGTGATTTTCGGGTCAAGTGCCTCAGCCTGGTTTTGAGCATAGTAGCCGATGTGGACGTTGTGGCCGATTTTTACCTCGCCAGAAGTTGGCTGAAGGTGGTTGACAATCATCTTCGCAAGGGTCGTTTTGCCCATGCCGTTCTGTCCGACGAAGGCGATGCGCTGACCTCGTTCAATAGTCAAGTCCACATGGTTCAGTACGTTGAGGCTGCCGTAGCTTTTGCTCAAATCCTTCACTTCTGCCACGATGACGCCACTGCGGGGAGGCTCAGGGAACCGGATGTTCATGGTGGAAGTGTCCACGTCTTCTATTTCAATACGGTCAATTTTGTCCAATTTCTTCTGCATGGACTGCGCCAGCGTGGTCTTCGTGGCCTTGGCCATGAATCGGTTGATGGTTTTCTCCATCTGGTCAATGACCTTCTGCTGGTTATTGGCGGCAGCGGTCATCTTTTCCCGGCGCTCGGTGCGTAGTTCCACATAGCGGGAATAGTTGGCTTTGTACTCATATATTTTGCCCAACTCGATTTCTATAGTCCGCTTCGTGACGTTGTCGAGGAAAGTTTTATCGTGAGAAATGACGATAACCGAAGCTTCGTAGCTCTGCAAGAACTCCTCCAGCCAGAGGATGGACTCAATGTCCAAGTGGTTGGTAGGCTCATCCAAAAGCAAGAAATCGGGGCGTTGGAGCAGCATTTTCGCCAACTCGATACGCATCTGCCAGCCGCCGCTAAACTCATCAGTGAGGCGGACAAAGTCGGTTTGCTTGAAACCGAGGCCTTTTAAAATCTTTTCCGCTTCGGCCTGCGTGTTCACCCCATCGAGCATGTGGTAGTGGTGGTCGAGGTCGGACATTTCGTTGAGCAAATCCATGTAGGCATCACTCTCATAGTCCGTTCGGGTAGCCAATTCGAGGTGGATTTCTGCCAGGCGTTTTTCAATCCGCTTGGTTTCATCAAAAGCCGTCATTGTTTCATCCATGACCGTTTTGCCCTTCGGGATGCTCATTTCTTGGTGCAAAAAGCCGAGGGTAGAGGCCGTTGGCCGTTGGATATTGCCCTCGTCAGGTCGGATGTTCCCGGCAATTACCTTTAGGAGCGTAGATTTACCTGCGCCATTCCGACCAACTAGGCCAATGCGTTCTTTGTCGCCAATCGTGAAATTGATATGGTCGAGCAGGGTACGGTCACCGTATTTAATGAAAATATTTGCGGCTGTCAGCATGGATTATTCTGAATCTTTTATTTTTTAAGGCCGCAAAAGTAAGGAAAATATGGCAGGATAAGACATTGATTGAATGGTTAAAACTGATTTGAACAGATTCATTTTGTCAAAATCAGTTCAATTGGTCAAATCTGTGTTCTATTAAGTCATGAGGGCAAGAAATCGTCAAACCTTTCCTTCACTAAAATCTTTCCATTTTCGCTACGCAAAAGGGTGGCACAGGCTGTTATTGGGTCGTGCTCAAAAATCAATTTCCAGTCGTTGTCCACCGCATTTTCCAGCAGCCAAGCCTTTTCCTCCAACGTAACCAAGGGACGAATGTCATATGCCATCACCCATGGCATGTTCAGGTGAAAACTGGACGGCATTGCGTCAGCACAGTACATAAAATCCCCCTGTTCGGATTTGATGAACAGCGACATCATAGCATCAGTATGCCCGTTGGTAAAATGGATGTTCAAGCCAGGCAGCCACTCCAGCATATCCCGTTGAACGTCAATGAATTGTACT
>JAHEAS010000247.1 GCA_024642645.1 Saprospirales bacterium
CGTAAAAGGACTACTGAAACCAGTTATAAGGAAACTTGGGATAAATACATGCTGAGGAAAGACAAGTTCGTCAGCGAATACATCACTTCTTTAGAGGGGTTTGACAGCATCACTTCTGCTCGCCGGATGGATGCCTTCTTTGAAAGGGAAGTGAACAATGGGTACCTCAGCCTTGAAGTATTTAGTCAAAACATCCTTGATATTATGGATGACGGCGGCTTCAAGGTCGAGCTGATTATCCAAGGATTTACTAGCCCCAGGGCCAGTGAAGACTACAATTTTGACCTGTCGCAGCGTCGCTCTGATTGTTTAAAAAACCATTTCGAGACTTGGAACGAAGGTGCCTTGAGGCCATATGTGGACAATGGGATGTTGACCATGCAGGTAGTTGGTTACGGGGAAAAGTTAGCTCCTCAGTTTATCAGTGACAAACTTGACGATGAGCGGGGAAGTATCTATTCCGTTGTAGCTTCGTTTGAAAGAAAAGTGGCCATCATCGGTGCTCGGAGGGTTGCAGAGAATTAACGGGTGAGCCAGTTGAGCGGGGTAATTTCTCACGCTCTCACCCCTCTCATGTGCTAAAAAAGATTATCCATGAATAAACCATTACGAAATATGCGTAATTTACTTCACACAGCCTTGGTAGTTATAGGCATTTTGTTTGCCTTGCCGCTACATGCTACTCATATCATTGGCGGTGAGTTGAGCTATAAATATGTAGGTAACGACAGCTTTCTCATTACCCTCGACTTGTATCGGGATTGCGGAAGCATCAACAATGAAACCTTTGAGCTTCCATACGCTAACATAGGAATCTTTACTGAAAACGGGCTTTACTATACGGGCGTTTCGACGACCGAAATGAAGTTGTTTCCCGTTGGTGTTTTTGATACCATTCCGAATAATATTGCTGGGGACCCATGCCTGTTTGTTCCACCAAATGTTTGCGTTCAACATGCCCGCTATCAACGGAAATTTAGGTTGGTTGGCTCGCAAGGCATTTACATTACCTACCAGCGCTGCTGTCGGAATTCTGCATTGGACAACATCTTCAACCCACTTGAGACTGGCGCAACTTACTGGATTTATTTGTCGCCATATGCCAAAAACCTTCACAACAGCAGCCCACAATTTGGTTTTTACCCCCCAGTGTTTGTTTGTGTAAATTATCCGATTGAACACCCACATGAGGCCACAGACATTGATGGAGATAGTTTAGTGTACAAGTTTTACACGCCATTTAAAGGAGCTTATTACGATTACCCTATTCCAACTCCTGACCAACCGCCTTATGGATCACCCTACGAAATTGACGAAATTCAACCGCCTCCTTACGACACAGTCGTTTGGGTTGATCCGCCCTATAACCTGAGTCAATTACTTGGGCCTAGTAGTGACCCATTGAGCATCGACCATTTAACCGGACTTATTACCGGATATCCGAGTATCCAAGGCCGTTTCGCGGTGGGCGTTTTGGTAGAAGAATATCGGAATGGGCAGCTACTTTCCGTGGTGCGACGAGATTTCCAGTACGAAGTCGGGGTTTGTGCCGAGCTAGACGTTCAAATCGTGGCGCCTGATGCACAATGCGACGACCTCACAGTTCATTTTGGGAACAACACCAATGTTGCCCAAAATTTTATCTGGTATTTCGACTGGCCAAACCCAACGCCAACCTCCACCGTAAAAGAACCGAACTATACCTTTCCGGATACTGGCACCTATATCGTGGCATTGGTGGCTGAACCCGTTGGGCAATGCGTGGACACAGCATTCCATGAAATTTACCTCCAGTACAACTCATTGACCCCTGACTTCGAATGGCAAACTTTTGACTGTTCCAGCCAGTCGGTGTTGGTGTTGCAAGATATTTCCACCGATAACGTTTCGCCCGTAATAGGATGGAACTGGACGGTAACTTTTGGCACCACCACACTTACTTCCAGTCTTCAAAATCCCGTTTTCCAAATACCAAACCCATCCAGCGGAACCATTTCGCTCACTGCTAATTCAGTGAACGGCTGTGAGCAAACCAAAACGGTCAACTTTACCTCCGGTGGCAATAACCCAGGAGATGATTTGCCCAGTGTCGTCCAGATTTGTTTGGGTGAAACAGCTCAACTCAACCCTGCTGGCGACATGCCTGGTTTCACCTTTCATTGGGCACCGCCAGTGCCAGTTGGTCAGCAAAACCTGGCCAACCCCAGCGTTGCACCATTGCAAACAACTTCCTACACGGTAACTATAACAGGCTACAGCGGCCTTTGTCAAACAGTGGCAACAGTGCAGGTGGAAGTGTTCACGCCGGTCCAGTTGGCCTTCGTGCCGGATGCAGATTGCGATGGCAGGGTGATTCATTTTGTCAATCAAAGCCAATTCGCTCCTTTTGGCTACTTCTGGGATTTTGGTGATATAACAACTACGAGTGACACCTCCAGCTTAACGAATCCAACCTGGACTTATCCAACTTATGGGGATTATACCATAACACTTATGACCGCTCCGAATGCTGCCTGCAAGGACACCATTCAACAAACGATTTCCTCAACATTGAAAACGCTGGAGCCCGGTTTTAGCTACCATTACAATGGTTGCAACGAAAACGCTGTCTCCATTAAGTTTTTTGACCAAACGTTCAACAGCGAAGGCGATACCCAAGGTTGGAACTGGACTTTTACAGGAACTGCAACTGGAACCTCCACCCAGATGAACCCGACTATCACGGTGCAGCAGGAAGGTTGGCTTTATGTGACCTTAAAGGTAACGACAGGGGAAAACTGTGTGGCGACGACTGCGCTCGATTCACTTTGGATTGACTTGACAGAGCTGCCATACCTTGAGGATGGGAGTGAAGTCATCGGCTGCATCAATGGTGGTGTTTGTCTCAACGTAGGCGGCGACACAACCTATATTTACCATTGGTCGCCCGCCATTCCGGGCTGCGACGACTGCCCAAGCCCTTGCGTAAATCCTTCACAAACAACGATTTACACCGTGGAGGTTATCAATCCGAACGGAGCGGACACCTGCGCCATCGTTCGCCAAATTAACGTGATTGTTCCACCTGACGTGAACTTGGTTGGCAGTGCGGATGTGCAAACTTGCGATACCACTGCTACGCTCACAGCCTCGGCAGGCATGTTGCCAGTTACTTACGCTTGGTTTGATGAAAATGGCACGCAAGTAGCAGGCGACGTAACCTCCATAACGGTCACGGTCTCAGGCTACGACTACTACATCGTCCGTGCGACGGACCCGCTTGGCTGTTACTGGTACGATACCATTCAGGTGGTAGGCGGCCCGGTCGACATCGAGGCGGTGGGTGACCAAATCAAATGCTCAAACGAACCGCTCAACATCTACGCCACAAACCTGGACTTGAACGATACCTTGGTTTGGAGCTGGACGCCAGTTGATATCTTCAGCGGGCCGACCGATGTGCCCAATCCGACCGTGCTGATTGTGCCCGGTGCTCGTTGGCTCTACGTAGAGGCTACCAACCAGTTTGGTTGCTCCGCAATGGATAGCGTGTACATGGCCGTGGTGGATACCGCCAACGTCCTGGATTTTAATTACCTGGTTGAATGTAACGGCAGCACCGTGCAGTTCATCAACACCAGTACCAACGCCTTTAATTACTCGTGGGATTTTGGCGACCCCACCATGACGGACGACACTTCGCACCTCGATAATCCAATTTATACCTATCCGGGCATTGGCACCTACACGGTGCACCTCACGATGGATTTCGACCTGGCTTGTGTGGATACACTTGTGAAGGATATCACGCTGGTTTCTACCCAATTTATACCCAATTTTACTTACGAATACCTAGCCTGCGATGTGGATAGCGTGGACGTTCAATTCCATGATGCCACCACAATTTTGCAGACAGGCATTACGATTGACAGTTTCTTTTGGGTGACGAGCAATGGCGATACCTCAAGCCTGCCTTCTCCCATATTCACGGTTTATGCTGGTGAAACCTTTGAGGTGACGATGAATATTTTTACCAACAACGGCTGCGATGGCGCCGTAACGAGAGACTTGAAACTTGAATTTATCGAAATAAATTTCTCAGATTCGCTCGTGCTGTGTCTGGGTGATTCGACAGCGTTGAACCCCTTCGGGAACACAACCTACCAATACAACTGGACACCCAACATAGCCATCAGTAACACCAATGTGGCCAATCCGACCGTGTGGCCATCTCAAACGACGGTTTACTCAGTTGAAATCACAAATTTCTCGCCCGATACCTGCTCTGTGACAAGGACGGTGACGGTTTTTGTACCAGAAAAGGTCAACGTTGTAGTGCCACCTGATACGTTAACTTGTGGAACGCCAGTTACACTTTGCGCAGCAGCCAATTTGCAAAACCTTGATTACGATTGGATGGCAATGCCTGGCGGCTTTATCGGCAGCGGGGCCTGCCTCACGGTGCTGCCCTCCGCTGACACCGACTACGAGGTGACCGCCACAGACCAATATGGTTGCTTTGATAAGGACACCATCTTCGTGGCTGACGAATCCGTTAAGATAAATTGGCAACAAGCAGGCACTGAATGCCCTGAGACGGAGATACAGCTGACAGTAAACAACCTTGTGAGCGACCACAACCTGAGTTATATTTGGTCTGCGACACCGCCGGGCCAAGTACTGCCACCAGCCATGGGCTCAACAGTGACCGTTGTGACCGCACCCGCTGCTTTGGCAGCCAACTACAGTGTTACCGTAACCAACCAGTTTGGCTGCACGAAGTCGCTTACACAGGCTATTTCGAGCTATAATTTTGTGCCAACGGTCGTGGAGAATGTAGACGTGTGCCCTGGTGTTGGCGAGGCACTTAACCCCGGTGCAAACCCGAACTTGGATTATGTTTGGACGCCAGGAACAGGACTTAGCTGCACAAATTGCCCAAATCCAACCGTAACCGTTTCACAATCAATAATTTATACGGTGACCGTAAGTGACAACTTCGGGCTTGACCAATGCCAAGAAGTAATTCAGGTGAATGTTACTTCTGCACCAATTATCCAAATCACGGAAACAGTGGATACCTTTACTTGTGGCGTACCGATTGTGATTTCCGCTCAAACGAACGTGGTATCGCCAATTTTGACATGGAAGGATGAGGCTGGTAACCCGCTTGGCAGCCAACCAACATTAACTGTTGACCCGGATAGCTCCGCCACTTACACTATTTGTGTGACTGACGCCTTTGGTTGCTCCGCAACTGACGAGGTGGTTGTCGCAAATAATCAGCTTGACATTTTGCTGGATGGCAACGGAGTAATTGACACTTGCCCGATGCCGAACTACAATATCTGTGTCACCAATCTCGATATCAACGATATTTTGACTTTCGACTGGACAGCCTCCAGCGGTGGCACCATCCTCAGCGGAGGCGACACGGCTTGCCCAAGCGTGACTTCGCAGCAGGGCGTCACCTCGAACTTTCAAGTTTTAGTGACGAACCAGTATGGGTGCAGCGAGACTCGGGACTTTGATGTGACTACTTATGTTTTTGACCCAATGGCAAGAGACATCGTGGATATTTGTCCCGATGTGCCAACGCCTATCAACCCAGAGGCCGCTGGTTCTATTTTGAGCTACTTTTGGTCGCCAATGGTTGGGCTTGACTGCTATGACTGCCCGAACCCAGTGGCCACGCTCGATGCCAACCAGATTTATACGGTGACCATTCAGGGCTTCAACGGTGCTGATACCTGCTCATTTGCCCAAACCGTGCAGGTACGGGTGATGCCAAAGCACAACCTGACCACCAGTCCCGTTGATACCGTGCTTTGCGACAGCATTGATTTAACGTTGACATCATTTTATACTTCCAATGTCATTTCGGGGCTTGTCTGGTCGCAGTCGTTGGATTTCTCCAACCCGCT
>JAHEAS010000248.1 GCA_024642645.1 Saprospirales bacterium
ACCAATGCCCGTGGATTTAAACTAAATGCCCGAAACGGCAACTCGTATGCCATCTTCAATGGTGAATTCCGAATGCCCATTTTCCGCTATATTTTTCCAAGAAAACAGTCCAACTTCGTCAGGAACTTTCAGATTATTGGGTTCTTCGACATGGGCTCGGCTTGGGAGGGTCTCAACCCGTTCAACGAACAAAGCCCACTGAACACTTGGGAGGGGAAAGGCAACAACGTGAGCATCAAGGTAAACTACTTCCGTGACCCCATCATATTCGGCTATGGCACGGGCATTCGAACCCTGCTCTTCGGCTACATGATTCGCCTTGACTATGCATGGGGCGTGGAAACGAGGGTGGTGCAGGAGCCAAGACTGCATTTTTCCATTGGGATGGATTTTTAAAGAATACCCACGGCTGTCACTGGACAATGACCTAAACTGTCCAATGACAGCATCACTCTTTGGCACTTCCTTCTTCTGAGCTTCGCAAGCGTTTATCCATAAAAGATAGGCTGTTTTACAAAAATTCCTACCTTTCACCTGCTTTTGGAAGATATTAGAAAATAGACTTTAGACTATTTTGGTGGGGTGATAAAAATTCATCTTATGAGCAGTCTAACGTCTTATGTCTTCAGTCTAAAATCTAAAAACACAACATCATGGCATTCCTCAATGATTTGAAAAAACTCCTTTTCGGCGCTAAGGCCGTCACCAAGTCCGCTACCGGAAAAGCAGTGGACGCCACCAAGGAAGCCAGTGCTGACCTTTGGGACAAAGTGCAGGACACCGCCACTGACCTCGGAAAAACGGTTGCCGAAAAAGCCGATCAGGTAATGGACAAGGCGGCAGATTTGGCTGAGACCGCCAAAGAAAAAGCCACCGACTTTGTCCATGACCTGACGGAAGATGATGCCCCCTCCGAAAACCCTGACACTGACGACGTGATGGACGCCATTATCGCCGAGCGGGAAGCTGCTGCACCGCCCACTAAAGCCGAGATGGATGAAGTCCTCGAACTCTCACCACTCAATGTCGCTGCTGATGAACCCAAGTTACTTGACGACGGCAATCCCGATAACAATCGGGATGATAACGAACCTGACTTCCTCGATGCCCTTGAAAGCACTGCCACCTCAACTGGTGCTGCCGCGATGGATAAAGGCGAGAAGGCACTTGACCAGGCAGGCGACTTCGCCAGTGAGGTAGGCAAAAAAGTGATGGACACGGGTAGCAAGCTCACCGATAAGTTCGGCGAAACGGCTGAGAACGTTGGCGAGGCGATTTTCGAAAAAGGCGGCGAGGCCCTTGACAAGGCGGGCGACTTCGCTAGCAAAGTGGGTGAGAAAGTGCTTGAAACGGGTGGTAAGCTCACCGACAAGTTCGGTGAAACGGCTGAAAATGTGGGCGAGGCCATCTTCGAAAAAGGCGGCGAAGCCCTCGATAGGGCAAAAGACTTAGCAGCTGGCATCGGCTCAAAAATATTGGCTGCCAAAGACGACCTCATGGCCAAGGCTCAAGCCGAGGCTGAAAAATCGGGTGAGACCACCAGCAGCCTGATTGACAAGGCCAAGGAACTGAACCAAAAACTGGAGGATAAAATCAGCGGGAACAATACCAAATTTGCCGATACAACGCTCAACACCGGCGGCAGCGAATTCGCCAAACACGACAGTTTCTGGGAAAAAGCCGATCGTTTTGCCAAGGGAGACCACCACATGAAGGGCGATGACCACCTGGAGCTTGGCGAATTGAAAATTACTGAAAATAAAGAGACTCCATCGGAGGGCAAGGACAAAAAAACAGATGACTTGATTGACGATGCGATAGTGGAAAGCTAAGTTGATTTACGATTTTGGATTTACGATTGAGCCCCTGGTCAACCTACGCCCACAATCCCAAATCGTAAATCCATCAAACTGCCACCTTCAGCCATTTGCCCAGTTCCAAAAAGGCAGTTTTCCATGCTTCGTCAGCATCTTCCCATTTGGAATTGAAATGACGCTGGGCCATGTGGAAGTAGCAGTTTTGACTCTTCCAAAGTTCCGGCAGGATACCCAATTGCGCCAGCACCTCCAGGGTTCCAGCCAGTCGACGGAGGCTTTCAGCACCCTCAGTATTCGCTTCATTTTTCTTGAGTTCCGCAAAAATACGTTCGCCAGAAACCAGTTTAAGCCGCTGTATATCAATGAATTGCACGCCCCAAAGCTGGTGTTCCGCTGCCAAATTCCGCAGCTCACGGACGCTCAGTTTTCCATTTTCAAAAAAACGATGCAGCGACTGCTCTACCACAAACTGTGTGATGCCCTTCCAATTGTCTGGTACAGGAATGTCATCTTTTAGCATCCTGTTCATCAGTTGGTAGTTGTCCTCGTAGTAGTCCTGAATGGCCGTCTCCGCCGCAGGGTAGCTTTTAGCCAAAATCTGTTTGTAGATTTTCACTTTCTCATCCTTGAACAGGTTGTTGAACGAAAACCGTTCTGTCCCAAAATTTTGGATCAAGTCTATGACGTCAACGAGCGTTGCATTGCGAAACGAATAGGTCATTTGCACCTGAAGTTTGTCGAACGCCGCTCTATCCATGTCGAGGGAAATGCTGCCAATCATGTGGTGCTGCCCAAGGTAGATGACTGCATAACTGAAGTTTTTTTCGGAATTGGTTAGCCTTGAAACGACCGTCGTTCGCCCCATTGCCAGTCGTTGACCACCCGCAGGAATTCGTTCCAGCACTTCATTTTTTACTAAAAAGTGGAGGAAACTCGCAGTGTCATCGTAGTCCTCAAAGATGGACGAGGCGGCGTAGTGCATCGCCACCCCAGTCAGTGTGAGTTGCGACGGCTGCACGTTCACCCGGAAGCTATCGGCGGCGTTGGCAAAGACGTTGCTTGGCACTTTCTCCAGCCGTTTGATGAAGACGGGCGCAAGGCTCACCCCTGTGGCGTTGTAATGATGGTACGTTGCCCGTAGGGCATACTGTAGCACTTGGTTTGTCTCGATGCCGGATACCTCTGCGAAGAACCAAGCGCAGCTCGTGTACATCAGTTGGCATTGCCGCTGGATTTCCAGCAAGCGCAGAAGGTTGGTTTTCTCCAGCTTCGAAAGTTCCCGCCTTGCATGTTTATCTATAAAAAACTCCACGTTTTCGTGCGAGCGGTCTAGCATCACGACAATGTACTCGTTCCTTACCTCCCAAATGTCCTTCACCCACTGGCTCGCTGAAAGCTCAAATTCTTTTGTCAGCTCGTTCTGTAACCAGTCGAGTTCATCCCGCAGCGGACCCCGCCATGCTTGGTTCCAGCCGGGTTGGCTGCCCGTGTTGCAGCCACAGTCGGAGCGCCAGCGCTCCACGCCATGGACGCAACTCCACGAGCTATTTTCATGTATTTCAACTTCGTAAACAGGGGGGTGCAATTCTAGGAACTGGCCATAGTTCGTGATTGTCGCATCCGTTTTTTCTTCGACAAAATCGAGGCAAAACGCTAGTGCCATCTCGCCCCACAGGTGGTGGTGGCCGTAGCTTTCGCCATCTGTGGCGATATGTGAAAGTTGCGGTGCATCATCATCATCGAACACGCTGACCATCCGCTCGGCAAAGGCACTTCCGTTGTTCAGCAAGCCTTGGAAAGCCACATCTTTTGCTACATTTCCATCATAAAAAAATAAGTCGATTTGCTTACCAGATGGCAAGTTGCAGAGGTAGGCTTGGCGGGGGTCCACGTTTTCATGCGGCAGCTGTGTCCAGTCTTTTGAGCCTATTTTACGTACGGCCTTCGCCTGCCGTGGCGCCAGCACGGTGAAGCGGATGTCGTGCGCTGCCAGTACCTCCAGTGTTGGGGTGTCCACGGCGGCTTCGGGTAGCCACATACCCTCTGGCTTGCGGCCAAAGCGCCGCTCAAAGTCGGCGATGCCCCAGCGAACCTGCGTCACTTTGTCCCGTTCGTTTGCCAGCGGCAAAATGGTGTGGTTGTAGGCTTGCGCCAAGGCATTGCCATGCCCCCCAAACCTGTTCCAGCTTTTCCTGTCAGCATCGAGGATGGCGTGGTAGGTGTCAGGGTCGGCGGTTTCAAGCCATGAGAGCAGTGTTGGCCCGAAATTGAAACTGATTTGGGCGTAGTTGTTGACGATTTTACGGATAAAATCCTTCTCCCCGTGGATGCGTGCCGCCGTGTTTCGGGCATAGCACTCGAAGTTGATGCGCTCGTTCCAGTCGTGAAACGGAGCAGCGCTTTCTTGTATTTCGATAACTTCCAGCCATGCACTTTCCCGTGGTGGTTGGTAAAAATGGCCGTGGATACAGACGTATTTGTTGCTTTGCATATTTGAAAAGGTTTTGGTCTCAGGAAGTGATTGCCCTGAAACAAAGAACCTGAAACCGATCAATCATTTCCACTCAAAAGTCTCAATCATCCGCTCCACGTCCTTCCGCAAAAAGTCGTACACAGGAGCTAGGCTGTCGGTGTTGGGTTCGGTGTAAAAATACAATGCCCCCCTGAAAAAATGCTGCTGCTCCGCAGTGTCGGTCAAGAAAAACTGGAGCTGAGACGCCACGGGGCCTTCCACTGTAAATAGCATACCTTTTACATTGTGCTTTTGGATGAGTATTGGGTTTTCCTGGATATAGGTCGCTTTTTTGTTGTGCCAATCCGTCATCTTGAAGGCATCGGTTTTGAGGCGGTCGGCATTTTTCTCCTTCGTAATGGGTGCATAGCTACAGTGAAGGCGACAATCAAAATCCTTTATGACCACGTTGAACCAGCAGGGGTGCTCCGGCTTTTCATCGAAAAAAGTCGTGTCCTGCTGGATGACGGCGTAATTCGGGTACTCGAACGAAATGCCGCAGTAGCCCTCCGTAAATGGCTGGTACGCCTTTTCTGGATACACCACTTTGGGATATGCACGGGGCTTGGGCGTCAGGATAGGCTCTTCGCAGGAAGCCAAGAAAAGCAAAACGAAAAACATGACGAATAATCTCATTTTCATATAGTTTGTGAAACTAAAACGAGCCGTTTTCTTAAATGAAAAAACGGCTCGTTGTGGTATTAATTTAGCAGTGCGTCACTATCTGTCCCTGCCAACTTCTAAAACGGCAGGTCGTCGGTAGGCGGTTCGCCCACGTCGTCCATGACGCTAGAAGGCTCGTTGCTGGTGTTGCGAGGTGCAGAAGTGTTGCTTGGTTCGTCGCCGGTACCGGGGAAGTAACCGCCGCCACCGCCTTCTTTACGCTCCAACATTTGGAAGTTGTTGGCCACGATTTCCGTGAAGTATTTCTTCACATTGTCTTTGTCGGTGTACTCCCGGTAAGTCAGTTTCCCTTCCACATAGACAAGCATCCCTTTTTTGAGGAATTTTTCGGCAATCTCGGCTTGGGTGCGCCAGACGACGATGTTGTGCCACTCTGTCGTTTCGACCTTGTTGCCTTCTTTGTCTTTGTAGCTTTCGGATGTAGCCAGCGAGAACTTGGCGACTGCGGCACCTGATTCAAGCCTCCTGACCTCGGGGTCTTTGCCGAGGCGGCCAATGAGTGTAACTCGATTCAACATAAAATTGCAGTTTTGTGGTTAAAAGTTTGCTCATACCCCCCGTCTAACGCCGGGGGATGTATGTTTTTTAAAACAGTTCTAAAGGTAAAAACTTCTGCTGAAAGTACAAGTCAATGACCTTTGGAAAGGCAAAGGTGGAAAGTTTTCCCCGTTCCACTGCCACCCAGTTTTTTTCCTTCGGTAAAAAATCGGCACCGACTTCCAGCTCCCAGAATGTGGCCACGATGCGCTGATGCGTCAACTCCTGCCGCTGCGGTGGCGATACCCGCAACAGTTGCCAGTCAGACTCGCCGAGCCATGCTTCACAGGTTTTGTTTTTGGTTAGAAACTGGCGGTCGTCATGCAGCGATTCCGTTTCAATCAA
>JAHEAS010000249.1 GCA_024642645.1 Saprospirales bacterium
ACATCGAAATAGCCAGCGAGCTTTTCAAAATTTTCTGAGTCATGATTACTGACAGCCACATTGGCGTGTCCCCATTTTTCCAGATTCATTTTTAGCGATGACACCCTGCTTTGAATAACCTCATTTGATACCAAAAAACTACCCTCCCCCAGCACAGATAGCAACAGTGTTGACTTGCCCCCTGGTGCTGCGCAAAGGTCAAGCACTCTAAGGTTTTGCCCCAAGCCTACCGTTTGTCGAATCACCTCATGGATGAGCATGGACGATGCCTCCTGCACGTAATAACCACCAGCATGGAAGATTGGGTCGAGCGTAAAAACGGGCCGCTCGGGCAAGTAGTGTCCATCCGGGTGCCAAGGAATTGGCTCGGCATGGCCAATGGCATTTACCTTTTTCGAGGGGTTTAGCCGGATGCTTACAGGAGCAGGCTGTTCCAATGCAGCCAGGAAATCGGGGTACTCGCTGCCGAGGTCTGATTTCATCCGGTCGAGAAAAGGAGTTGGTAAAGGCATTTACAATTAAAAGTAAAATGGTGAACGGCAAAAGTAAGTTGACAGCCAGCATTATTGGAATAAATAAAACCGGCTGCTCATTTAGGTGTTTTCATTTCTTTGTGTAAAAATTAGCTAGGTAAAATTATGTCAAGAAGAAATAAGGCCAGTGCAACCGACCACTTAGATAGCAAAAAACTCAACCTCGACCAGCTCCGAAGTGCCCTGAAAATCTTTGAATTTGTCAGGCCGTACCGCTGGCGTTTGGGGGTTGGCTTGGTGCTGTTGTTCATTTCCAGCATGGTGTTCATGGTGTTCCCCTTTCTCTCGGGCGAGCTAATAAACATTGCGCAAGGCAAGTCAAACTACTCTTTTTCATTGGAACAAGTCGGGATATTCCTGGTGATAGTGCTGGTTGCCCAAGGTTTCGTTTCCTACTACCGGGTGCAGCTTTTTGCAGCGGTGAGTGAGCGTGGCATCGCCGATGTTCGAAAGGCACTTTATGCCAAAATCATCACGATGCCTATCGTTTTTTTCGAAAAAAACCGGGTGGGCGACCTCGTAAGCCGCCTTACTGCCGATGTTGAAAAACTGTACAATGCATTTTCGTTGACCATTGCAGAGTTCATCCGGCAAATTATCGTACTGGTTTCCGGCATCATCATCTTGGCTTTCATGGCACCAAAGCTCTCACTCATCATGCTTGCCACATTTCCGGTAATAGTGGTTGGTGCCATGTTTTTTGGGCGAAAAATCCGCAAACTTTCCAAGCAGCGGCAAGATGAATTGGCCAACTCCAATACCGTTTTGAGTGAAACCATGACCACGATACAAGTTGTAAAAGCCTTCACCAACGAGCTTTTCGAGAACATGCGCTACGGCAAATCTGTGGATGAAACGGTGGTTGTTTCCCTAAAATATGCACGTGGCCGGGCGCTTTTTTCGGTGTTCATTGTATCTGTTCTGTTTGGTGGGCTGTTCTTTGTCATTTGGATGGGTGCTTGGCTGCTGAGCAAGGGGCAGATGGATGCAGGGCAGCTCGTTTCGTTTGTTGTTTATACGGCAGTTATTGGCGGGGCAATTGCAGGCCTCGGCAATTTTTACTCAGAATTGCTGGGGTCAATCGGCGCAACTGAGCGAATTAGGGAGATTTTGGAGGAAAAAAGCGAGGTGAAAATTGTGCCCCCTAGCAAAACTGCAAAGCGATTGCAAGGTGACATTGAGTTCAAAAACGTACATTTTAACTACCCAACCCGGGAAGACGTTCGAGTGCTCAAGGGCATCAACTTGAGCGTCGGGGCAGGTGAAAAGGTGGCGCTAGTGGGGCCAAGCGGCGCTGGAAAGTCAACAATTGTGCAGCTTTTGCTCAAATTTTATGATGTAAAAGAAGGCGACATCACCGTGGATGACAAGAGCATTTATGACATGAACACTTCTGACTATCGGCAAAATATTGCCATCGTGCCGCAAGAAGTGCTGCTGTTTGGCGGCACGATTCGGGAGAACATCCTATACGGAAAACCAGACGCCAACGAAACTGAGATTATTGAAGCGGCCACACAAGCCAATGCTTGGAGTTTCATCCAGCGGTTTCCCGATGGCTTGGACACCATTGTCGGTGAGCGGGGCGTCAAGCTATCCGGTGGTCAACGGCAGCGCATCGCCATTGCGAGGGCCATTTTAAAGAACCCGGCCATTCTTTTGTTAGATGAAGCCACCTCTTCCCTCGATGCTGAATCTGAGAAAGTAGTCCAAGAGGCACTCGACAAGTTGATGGAAGGCCGTACGAGCATAATCATTGCCCATCGGCTGGCTACTGTGCGAAACGTGGATAAAATATGTGTGATTGATGGTGGCAGAATCGTGGAAGAAGGTACCCACGAGGAACTAGAAGCGATGTCTGATGGGCTTTACAACAGTTTGGCAAAACTTCAATTCCACTACGCATGAGCATGAAATCGAAACTGCTGATTTTTCTGGGTGTTTTGGCAATGCTGGGTGTCGTTGCGCTGTATGTCCAGGAATTTCAATGGTTTCAGAATTACATCAACCCTCGGAATATGGTGTTAGGTGCGCTGGCACTTGGGGGTCTGCTTGGGTTCGGACTTGGTTTCTATTTTCACAAAACTGGTGAGGAACTGGTGGACAAAATGCGAATCTGGATAACGTGCTTCATCGTTCCGGTATTGCTGATGCCGCTTCTAGCAAGTCTGACAAACCGCCTATTTGCGGAGCGAAAAATTCATGAAACAAAAGTTGAATTTTGGGATGAAAAAAGGCACCTAATTGGCAGGATCCCAACGATCTATGGTTTCTTGGAAGGTGACAAAAAAGACGAAATGGGCTATTTCATCTTCCTAATAATCAATGGTGAATTGGTGCGTGTAAAAAGTAAAACGCCAAAATTCCCAAATGCTGTGCAAGGTGATTCAGTAGTTGTTCCAATTAAAAAAGGGCTTTTCAACGTGGATTTTGTTGACTGGCAAGATTGAGAATACGCTACACTAAGCCCTCGTTTACAGCAAAAAGAACCAATTCAGAATTGGTGCCCAACTTCAATTTTTTCATGATGTTTTTGCGGTGCGTATAAATCGTGTGGGTGCTCAGGTGAAGCTTCCCGGCTATTTCTTTTGCGATAAGGCCACTAGCCACTAGTCGCACGATTTCTATTTCACGGGCTGAAAGCGGGGTCGGAGAGCAATCTGCATCTTTTGGAAACGACTTTTCCAACAAGTGATTTAAGACGTTGGTGCAGTAGAATTTTTCGTTTTTGACCGTAGCCTCCACCGCATCCACAATCTCTTTTTCGCCACAATGTTTAGACAAGAAACTGTTCACGCCACTTTCAAGCACTTGATAAATGGACTTTTTATCCTCATCTCCACTAATGATGAGCAGTCGGGACAGCGGTGAACGTTCCCTGATTTTTGCAATCGTTTCAGTCGAAAAACGCCCGGGCTGGTTATAGTCCAACACCACTATTTCAGGCTGAGTATTGGTGAGTTTTACAAGTAACTGCGCTTCGGAAGTAACCTCGCCTATCACTTCACAACTGGGCATTTCAGCCAAAATCTGGCGCAGTCCCATCCTTGTCAGGTAGTGTGCATCTGCGATTATGACTGCTGTTTTTTTCATTTCAGGTAAATATTTTACTGATTTGCTCCGCAAAAATAAGACGCCTTGCCAATTTTTTAATTTTATTTAGATTTAATTCAAATTGATTGCAGTAATTTATTCACCAAGTGACCAAAGGTTGGAACAGCAAGTCATTTGAATTCCATGATATAGCGTAAAGTCGGGAAAAAAGGCAATAGGGAAACCTGAACTACCTGTTTTACTTCGACGCCATCCTTGTCAAAGCTTTCACGGAGTGTGTAATATACAGGATTCTTTCGGAGGTAGGCATTGTAAACACCAAACTTGAGTGTGTGCTGAACGTTTCGCACTTTGAAGTAATGATTGAAGGTAAAATCCAGGCGATGGTAATTGGGCAGGCGTCGGTCATTCAGGGCTTTCACAAATTTTTGGCTGCGCTTAATCTTCGTTGGTGCGCTACCAGTAGTTTGCTGCACAATGTCAAACTGCTGTGTGGCCAGCGTGTATGCAGACCCAGAGGAGAATACGTATCCTGCCGAAAAATCCCACCTAGCGTTGAATTTATACAAAAATTGAAGATTGAAATTGTGCCTCCGGTCTAACCTAAGCGGGTACTTTTTACCGTTGTTCACCTCTTCGCCAAACTGCCTATCCGAGTGGGCGTAGGCATATCCTCCCCAGCCTCCTACCTTTCCACGCTGCATTTTTAGCAATAATTCGGTTCCGTAAGCCCAACCCTCTCCCACGGCTATCTCGTTCTGCCAATTTGTTGAATTAATATTCTCCAACCCGTTCCCCTGAAAGTAAATGATGTTTTTCAGGGTCTTGTAGTACCCCTGGACATCCAATGACAACCAAGGCTGAAAGCGGTACACAGTACCAGCCGAAAAATGCCATGATTGCTGTGGTTTTGCCTTCTCGGTAGCACTCACCCATAGGTCTTTTGGTAAACCAATATTTGTAGGACTCAGTAGGTGAACGAATTGCGTATTCTTTGTTGCTGCAAAATTTAACGATAACCGCTGGTGCTCCCAAAACCGAAAAATAAGCCTTGGCTGCCAAGAAAAGAAGTCATGGCCATTCACCAAAAGTGCAGATGCCCTGAGACCAATATTCGCTGTGATATCATTGCCAATCTTTAATTCATCCTGCACATAAGCGTCAAATTCGCTAGACACCAGCGGGGTCTTGAGATAGGAGCCAATAGTGTCCCTGGTTTCCGTATCGAATATCGTGAGTTCCTCAAAGCTGATAACACCTGGTTGGAATTGATGCCTGGTTATACTGGTGCCAAACCGGAAACGGTGCTTCTTGAATGTTGAATAATCAAAATCAGTTTTTAGCCCAAAATCTTCTACGCTCGATTTATACTTTAAAAAAAGCGCATCTCGCAAAATCCGGTCATCATTGGACAGCAATTCCAAATCAATCAATTCCTCCGAATTATAAAAATAACGACTGTAAGTGGCCGTAACATTGGCGAATATCTTGTCCGATATCAGGTGGTTCCACCGGAGTGCTGCCACATTGTTTCCCCAGTTCACCACCTCTTCGTTGGAAAGCACCGATAAGGTATCTTGAAACCAGCGATATTGATCGTACTTGTCCACGTAGTCATCTTTACCCCGGTAAAAACTGAGGTAAACCCTATCCTTTTTTGTGATTTTGTAATTGAACTTTGCGTTTAAGTCAAAGAAGAAATACTTCAAATAACCTTCGGTGTTATCGGTTCCCCGGATTTTCTTGGTGATGGGTACACTCAAAAAGTCAAACAAGGCACGTCTTCCCGACAGAAACCATGACCCTTTTTGTTTTTTAAAGGGCCCTTCAATGGTAGTCTGAAGTGAAGTTGGACCGAACTCCATTTCGCCTTGCAGTTTGTGCAGGTTTCCTTCCTTAGTTTGAATATCCCAAATGGAAGATAGGCGTCCACCGTACTGCGCAGGGAAGTCGCCTTTGAGGATTTTTGCACTTCTAACCGCTGCTGTATTGTAAATGGAGTAGATGCCCAACCCATGCGTTGCATTATAAACCGTCACGCCATCGAGCAGGAAAAGGTTTTGGTCAATGTCCCCACCTCTCACTGACATCCCTCCATACCCGTCAGCTCCCGTCTGAATGCCCGGCAAGGTGTAAGCAAGTCTTAGCACATCGGTTTCTCCACCGAGTGAGGGCATTTTCCCAGCTTGGTCGAGGTTGATTTCGAAGGTGTTGAACTCAGATTGAAGGTAAGTGGAGTCGTTGAAATTTTTGACGACTACTTCAGCCA
>JAHEAS010000250.1 GCA_024642645.1 Saprospirales bacterium
CTGTATGTGGGCATACGTTTGGGATTGGCTGCCAGAAAGGTTGCTTACGGCGAGGACATCGTGCACGTAGGCCCGGTCTTCAATTCCATGGAAGTGGAGGACGATAAAATCAGGATTTCCTTTTCTTGTATTGGTACTGGATTGATTTCGAAGAACAAATATGGCTTCGTGCGGGGCTTCTCCATAGCTGGAGTGGACAAAAAATTTGAGTGGGCAGTAGGGTATATCGAAGACAATTCTGTGGTGGTTTTTTCACCAAAAATAAAGCAGCCACTGGCGGTGCGTTATTGTTGGTCGGATAATCCTGGGCCACTGGATTTGTACAATGTGGAGGGATTGCCAGCTATGCCTTTCCGAACGGACGAGTGGCCAACATCTACCGCAGGAAAGGTGTTTTTATTTGAAGAAAATGGATTTTGATAAAACTTTGTAGGGAATCCTGCACTAGGATTAGGCCCGGGGGCGTCAGTGGGTAAATAAGCAGGCCTAATCATTATCAGTAGTGCTTTAGGTTATGTCAGTTTGTAAAACCTTAAAAATGGCCCACTAGATTCTCCAACTTTTCTATATTTTTGCGGCAGGATTTCAGCCCGTGTTAAAATTTTGTTCTGTTATTCCTGCGTTGTTTTTACCCAAATTTCACCCAGCCCATTTCACAAATATTGTAAGATAACCAAATTCATCCAACATGATTGAGTCGCCATTTTCAGAAATCATTGAAACTAAGAAAAGCAGTTCGATAGAGGAAAAATACAAAACAGAGGTACTTAGTGATTTTTGGATTTGTTGCGTAAGCAGAGAAGCAAGTATCCTTGGAAGAAAAGAGGTGCTTGGCGGCAAAGCCAAATTTGGTATTGTTGGAGATGGCAAAGAAGTTCCGCAAGTCGCAATGGCTAGGGCATTCAAGAAAGGTGACTTTCGCTCTGGCTATTATCGAGACCAAACATTGATGTTTGCGCTTGGGCTATCCACGGTGGAGGATTTTTTCGCACAACTTTACGCTGATGCCGAAAACGACCCCTGGTCTGGCGGCAGACAAATGAACAGCCATTTTGCCTCCAAAATGATTGACGAAAACGGCGAATGGCTTGACCATCGGTCACTTTACAACATATCTTCTGATATTTCGAGTACGGGCGGCCAAATGGCACGGGCAGTAGGTTTGGCACTTGCCTCCAAAAAATACCGCCAAACTCCCCAACTTTCCAGCTCCACAAGATTTTCTGACAATGGTAACGAAATTTGCTTTTGTACAATTGGTGATGCCTCTACCTCCGAAGGGATTTTTTGGGAAGCAATCAATGCAACTGGCGTACTCAAAATACCGCTATTAGTTTCTGTTTGGGACGATGGATACGGCATCTCCGTTCCAAAGGAATACCAAACAACCAAAAGCAATATTTCCAGTGTTTTGGAAGGTTTTAGGCTGAACGAAAAAGAGGAAGGGCTTGAAATTTACAATGAAAAATGCTGGAACTATCCTGCACTTTGCGATTTATACGAAATGGCTGCGGAGAAAATGAGAGACTCTCATATTCCAGCCATCATCCATGTGGAGGATTGTACCCAGCAGCTTGGGCACTCTACTTCTGGGTCTCACGAGCGTTACAAGTCACCAGAACGACTGGCTTGGGAACGTGAGCACGATTGCAATAAGGTAATGGCTCGTTGGATAGTGGATGCCGGATTCGCATCCACTGAAGAAGTTGATGAACTAGAAGCCAAGGCCAAAATTTATGTCAAAGAATGTAAGGAAAGGGCTTGGAAAGCTTACAATGAGCCCGTCAAGTTGGAGAAGCAGGCTTTGGTGAATATTTACACCCAAGTTTTGAATGAAAATCCGCAAGACGAAAATTTGCTAGACCTGCGTAAAAAACTAGATGATTTGTTCAATCCGCACTATTCCGATATAGTGAAAAATGGACGTCAACTCTTTTTTTACCTCAAAAAGCAATCTAACTCTGCCATAAATGACCTGAGTGCCTGGCTGGAAAAATCAAGGAATCTAGCCCACAAAAGATATCATACGCACCTCTACAGCTCCAGTAAATACTCTGCGCTGAACGTCCCGGTCATCCCGCCAGTCTATTCAGATGATTCCGTTATAAAGAATGGTTTTGAAGTACTCAACCATTTTTTTGACCTAGCATTGGAAAAGCACCAAGACATCTTTGCGTTTGGAGAAGACGTCGGTAAAATAGGTGGCGTTAACCAAGGCTTCATGGGTATGCAGGACAAGTATGGTGAGAACCGAGTTTTTGACACTGGCATCCGGGAATGGACTATCATGGGCCAGGCTATCGGAATGGCCATGCGCGGTTTGCGACCCATTGCCGAAATCCAATACCTCGATTACCTTATTTACGGGCTTGCGCCGTTATCCGATGACTTGGCTACCCTCCGCTACCGTAGCAACGGCATGCAGCAAGCCCCGGCAATCATTCGAACAAGGGGGCACAGGCTGGAAGGTATCTGGCACTCCGGTTCACCAATGGGCCTGATAATCAACTCCTTGCGTGGCATGTACGTACTTACCCCTCGTAATTTTGTGCAAGCAGCGGGTATGTACAATACTATGCTGCACGCTGATGACCCAGCCTTGATAATTGAATGTTTGAACGGCTACCGGTTGAAGGAAAAAATGCCGGACAATATTGGCGAATACACGGTACCTCTGGGCGTACCAGAAGTGTTGAAAACAGGAACAGACGTTACTTTAGTGACCTATGGCTCCAATATTAGAGTTGCCTTGGAAGGCATTGAACTGCTAGCGCCAACAGGCATTTCTGTGGAGTTGATTGATGTGCAAACCTTGCTGCCATTTGACCTCGAACATGTAATTGTAGCATCGTTGAAAAAGACTAACCGAATAGTTTTCATGGACGAAGATATGCCCGGAGGCGCTACGGGTTTCATGTTAAGGGAAGTCTTAGAAGTGCAGGGAGGCTACCAATACCTAGATAGCCCGCCCGTCACGCTTACGGCTAAAGCACACCGTCCACCTTTTGGTTCGGATGGCGACTATTTTTCAAAACCCAACCCTGAAGACGTCTATGAAGCCATTTTCAGGTTATTACAAGAAGCTAACCCAAGCAGATTTTGAAAACTTCCTATAAGCCCTTGCTTCTTTTTTACAATATCGCAACTTCGCAACATGTTTTGATGTAATAGAACTATCGTTGTCTTTCTATGTTTTCTTCGGGAATTTGATTGTACAGCACTAAAACAACATGCAATTTTTCCAAAAATTGTCCTCGAAGTACCACTCAAGTCCTCTTATCTGGTGAATAAAAGAAAGCCACTATCCAAACTGGGGTTCGAATTTGACATCTTCCATCAGGTGGAAGATTTACCTGTTGATTGGACTGCAGCGGCTCCAGCTGAAAACAGCTTTTTGCATTCTCCCTACCTTAGTGCCCTAGAAGCTGGCCCCCCAAATGGCATGAGGTTTTCGTACCTTATCTTTTATAAAAATGAAAAACCGATTGGCGTGGCCTACTGTCAAATCACACCTTTTAGCGTCGGTGAAAGTGTCCAGTCAGTGGATGAGAAAAGCAACAAATACCCCTGTCTGGTACGTGCCTTCGGAAGAATAGTCAGGAACCTTGTAGCTGAGAAAAACCGCAACTTACTGGTATGCGGAAACCTTTTGCTTACCGGTGAACACGGTTTTTACTTTCCAGCAAACATTGACAAAGCCACCGCATTTGACATCCTTGAAGAAGCCTTGATTCTTACTCAAAACGAACTGGAATCCAAGAACATCAACATTGACGGCATTTTCATCAAGGATATCGCTGAGGACCACCGTGCGCCAGTTAAAGTGCTGGTTGACCGAAAGTTTAAGGAGTTCACTTTTCATCCAAACATGGTGCTGAAGCTTCGGGAAAATTGGCAGTCGTTTGATGATTATATGAACGACATTTCCTCAAAATACAAAGTTCGAGCTAGGAAGGCGTTTAAGTCGCTTGATGGCATTGAAAAAAGAGAACTAACTGAAGTTCAGATAGTTAGCAGTCAAGGCAGGCTGTTAGAGCTTTATAAATCTGTGGTTGATAACCAAGATTTCAATATGGTAGCTCTGACCGAGAATTACCTTCCCAGCTTGAAACGAAAACTAGGAGACAACTTTAAAGTCTTCGGATATTTTTTGGATGAAAAGCTTATCGGCTATTTCACGACCATCAAAAACCACCACGAACTGGAGGCACATTTTCTTGGCTTTGAAACGGACTTAAACCGAGAGTACCAAATTTACCACAACATGCTGTTCGACATCCTAAAAATGGGAATCGAATATGGTGTAAAACAGGTGGTTTACGCCCGGACAGCCATGGAAATCAAAAGCACGTTGGGTGCGGTAGCCTTAGAAATGCTTTGTTATATCCGAGCTAGTAACCGACTTACCAACAAGGTATTGCCCCCAATCGTTGAATACCTAAAACCCTCTACAGAATGGGTGGCCCGAAACCCTTTCAAAGTTTAGCTAGCCGTCAACCTTCGGCTAGTTTACCACCAACATCACCTTATTTTTTTTGCCATTTTCTAGCATGATGTACTTACCATGAAGCAGGGATTCGTGGTTAATTACTGCGTCCAAACTCGTGATTTTCTCTTTGTTTACTGATACTGCCTGGCCTTGAATGGCCCGCTTGACCTCCGCCTTTGAGGGAAGCATATTGGTAACTTCCGACATCAGTTCAATGATACCAACACCATTGGAAAGGACTGATTTTGGCACCTCAAAACTAGGTATTTCACCTGCAACGGTTGCTAAATCTCTTTCTCCCAATTCAAACAACGTTTCCTTACCAGCTCGGTTATTGAACAGCAGTTCCGATACGTTTAAAACTGCCTTGTAAACTGGCTCGGAGTGAATCCGAACAGTCAGTTCCTCTGCCAAAATCCGCTTTAAGGCAACTGGATTGTTGGCATATTCCAATTCAAGTGCTTCCACCTCCTCCCTTGTTTTTAGGGTAAAATACCGGGTCAATTTGGGCAAGTCTTTGTCATCAGAATTTATCCAAAACTGGTAAAACTTGTAAGGCGAAGTGTGGTCAGGGTCGAGAAATATGTTACCCTCTTCTGATTTGCCAAACTTTTTGCCATCTGACTTGGTGAGCAAGGGGGTTGTGATGGCATGGGCCTTTTCCGACAAATTGCGACGAATAAATTCCGTACCAGAGGTGATGTTACCCCACTGGTCGCTTCCGCCCATTTGAAGACTACAGCCATGTTCCCTGTAAAGGCACTGGAAATCATAGGCTTGCAGCAGTTGGTAGCTGAATTCCGTGAAAGAAAGGCCGCTTTCGAGGCGGTTTTGGACACTATCCTTGGAGAGCATGTAGTTGACAGTCAGGGTTTTTCCTACATCTCGAAGGAAGGTCAGCACATCCATGTTTTTGTAAAAATCGAGGTTGTTGCGAAGAATGGCTTGATTCCCTTTGTCGCCAAATTCCAGCAATTTCATCAGGTGCGCCTTTTGGCGGTTGAGGTTGCCATCGAGCTCATCCAAGGTTTTCAATTCACGCTCCTTGTCCTTGCCGGAGGGGTCTCCTACCCTACCTGTTGCGCCACCCATCAAAACGATTGGCCGGTGCCCAGCCTTTTGAAACAAGGTCAAAATCATAATTTGCACATAATTCCCAATGCCCAATGCTGGTGCGGTTGGGTCAAATCCAATGTATCCGGTCCTCATGCCGGTGTTGAGGTGTTCTTCGGCACCTTCCGTGGACTGATGGAACATATTGCGCCAGCGCAATTCTTCAATAAAATTCATGTTAGGTATAATTGTATGACTCTAAGTTTTCCGTTAAAAGGGGCAAAAATAGCCAAGTAACACTAAGATT
>JAHEAS010000251.1 GCA_024642645.1 Saprospirales bacterium
CCAAAAAAACCTAATAACCGTAGGCAGGTATTTCAACCAACAACTATGCAGCCCAAACTAAAATTCCTCGACCGATTCCTCACCCTTTGGATATTCCTCGCCATGCTCTTGGGTGTGGGCTTGGGCTATCTTTTTCCCGGTATCGCTGGCAGGATGGATGCCGTTTCGGTCGGCACCACGAACATCCCTTTGGCCATTGGCCTAATATTGATGATGTACCCGCCCTTGGCCAAAGTAGATTATTCCCTGCTGCCAAAAGCTTTTCAGGATAAAAAGGTGATGGGGCTGTCTTTGTTGTTGAATTGGGTAATCGGCCCTGCGCTGATGTTCACTTTGGCCATTGTTTTTCTTAGGGACCATCCAGATTACATGGTCGGCCTCATCTTGATTGGACTGGCCCGATGCATCGCCATGGTCATCGTCTGGAACGATCTGGCAGGTGGCAGTCGGGAGTATGGGGCGCTCTTGGTGGCGCTCAATAGTATCTTCCAAGTGCTGACCTATAGTTTTTATGCTTGGTTGTTCATCAATGTCCTGCCGGAAAAACTTGGCGTGGGTAATTTCAATATATCCGTGCCAATGAGACAAGTGGCGCAGAGTGTATTTATTTATTTGGGCATCCCTTTTATTGCAGGTTTTGTGAGCCGATACCTACTCATAAAATCAAAGGGAAAAGACTGGTACAACCGAAAATTCGTCCCCAAGATTTCGCCCATCACCTTATATGCGCTGCTATTTACCATCGTGCTGATGTTCAGCCTGAAAGGCGATAAGATATTGGAGCTGCCATTTGATGTGTTGAAAATCGCCGTCCCTTTGGTCATCTATTTTGTGCTGATGTTTTTTGTGAGCTTTTTTGTCAATAAATCAATGGGAGTAACTTATGATAAAAACGCTTCCATCTCCTTCACCGCCACGGGCAATAATTTTGAACTGGCGATTGCAGTGGCCATTGCCGTGTTTGGCATCCATTCGGGGCAAGCATTTGCAGGGGTCATTGGGCCATTGGTGGAAGTGCCTGTGCTGATTTTATTGGTGAAAGCGAGCCGGAAATTGATGTATAAATCTGCCTAAATCAAACTTAGCCATTGTACTACCCATTGTCGCATGTCTTCGACACATCAAGGCCAATATCATTTTTAGTGCATTGAATAAAGAATTGATTTGCCAAGAAATGGGCATGCAGCTTTAATTAATAGGTTGGCGACTTAAAACAACAGATTTACGAATTTCGTTGTTTCTCACATAATGGCAGATTAGCAATTCTTTACTTGCTTGAACTTGGTAAAAAATTGAAAGATGAAACTACTATATAAAATATCGTTTCTTGCAACTTGTTTGTTGTTAGTAGCGACTAACCTCCTAGCTCAATGGGAACCAACCGATGGCCCCAACGGTGGTGACTTTTATTTGGTAGCAACTACTAGCTCCAGCATATTTACAACAAATGGGGCCTTGGTTTTTCGAAGCGATAATGATGGTTTAAATTGGCAGCCTGCAAGTATCGGATTACCCAAACAAGGGTTCACTTCCATTGTAAGCAATGGTGATGTGGTATTTATAGCCACAAAAGTTGGAGTTTATCGTTCTGAAGATAATGGTGAAAATTGGATACCCGCTAATACAGGCTTGACAGATACTAATATTGGCACTTTGGCTGTTGATGAGTCAAGGCTCTATGTGGGTACTGCAACTGGTGAGGTGTTTTTCTCTGTTGATAACGGTGAAAGTTGGAATTATATAGGTACGGGATTGCCAGACGGGGAAATCACTGCTATCACCTTCAACGGGGCTACCCTATTTGTTGGAATATATGGCGAAGGGGTTTATAAAACTGAAGATAATGGATTAACTTGGAATGCGGTTACAACAGGGTTGGATAATAAACATATTTACTGTCTTGCTTCTAACGATAATACCATTATTGCTGGCACTACTACCGGGCTATATCGAAGTGATAATAATGGTGAAAATTGGAAGGGTAATGGTGGCAATATTGGTGGACATCGTATTTATTCAGCTATTGCCATTAAGGATTTCTTTTTCATTGGGACAAGCTCTTGGGATGCGTATCGCTCTGATAATGATGGAGTGAATTGGGTTCAAATCCCTATGATTCCAACATTTAATACTGTTCGATTTCTAAACAAAAAAGATAGTAATTTATTTGCTGGCACGAGTACAGGTATTTATAAATCATCGGATTATGGCATGACATGGGATTTTCTAAGTGAGCATCTTAGTGGAAGTACAGTTAATTTTATTACAAAAAATTGGAACTATCTTATTGCTGGCACTTTTGGAAGGGGTGTTTTTCGCTCCAATAATAATGGCGATGATTGGGAGAATCTAAAACTAGGTAATGCATCAACGCATGCGAAAATTGGCGCTGATTTATATATAGGTTTTGTTGGTTTCGATGTATATCGAACCAATGACTTTGGTAATACATGGGCTCATGTAGGAGAGGATATGGGTGGAAAACAAATTTCTCAAGTTGCTGCCAAATCCAATAAATTGTATGCAAGTACATTTACGAATGGATTATACCGCCTTTCAAAGAATGAAAAAAAGTGGGAGGGCGAAATATTTAATGCCAATATTGGTTCAATTGGCGTTTTCGGTACAAAGATGTTCCTTGGGACCTGGCAAGGAGTTTTTAGTTCATTCGATGACGGAGAAACTTGGCAATCTGCCAATGCTGGACTAGGTAATTCTGTTGTATTAGAGTTTGTTTTTACCAACGCTGCTATTTTTGCTTGTACTCAAGACGGACTTTTTCGTTCTACTAATGACGGGCTTTCATGGGAGCCAACGAACAATGGCCTAACCGATATTTATATTACGACTGGAATAGTATCTGGAACTGAAATATTGATTGGCACAAATAATGGGAATGTATTCCGATCTAATGACAACGGAGAAAGCTGGGTTAACGTGAGCGAAGGGTTGATAGGGTTGAAAATTAACTGTTTTGAATTTGATGAGGATGAAATATTTATTGGTACGAGTGGTGGAGGTATTTGGAGACGTAAAGTTTCAGAAGTGCTATTGAATCCACATATTAGTGACCCAGAAGAAGTAATAGTTGAAAATGTATACCTAGGCCAAAACTACCCCAACCCCTTCAAAACCTCAACAAGGATATCCTTAATCCTTCCATATTCAAGTGCCATTTCCATAAAAGTAATTGACAGTAATGGAGTGGAGGTTGAAACTTTGGAAGATGGAAAATTAGCGGCTGGAGCCTATATTTACAAATGGTCACCATCTGGATTATCAAATGGTATTTATTTTTTTGAAGTTAAAGTAGGGAAAAAATGTTTTGCGAAAAAAATGATACTTCAAAAATAGAATTACCCATTATCGCAAGTCTTCCATACTACAAAGCCTAGAACAGCCTCAGTGCATTGAAGAAGCTGCGTGTTGCCAAGCAATGGGCGTGCAGCTTTAATTAACCTGTCGAAGACTGAAAACAACAGATTGCTTTCCCATTCTTTGTCTAGGGATTAGCGTTCTTCAAACATAAACCTATCTTATAAAATCACTTCCCCACATACGTCAACAAAACCGGACAAATACCGCTGGCTTCTTTGAACCAGGCAGTTGGCTTGTAATCTGAAATCCAAGATTTATAGAAAGCTTGCTGCCTTTTAGCCCTGTATGCTCGGGCTGCGTCCCAGTCCATCTCATCCACGTTGCGTTGTTCCTCGGCGGTGAGCGCTGTGGTTTCAGCGGCGAGGCGGGTTTGCAGGAAAGCAATTTTCGCCTGCAACTCCATGTCTTTGGCAGCAGCCTTGGCTTTTTCTAAATACGCCTTCGCCCGGCTGCCTTGGTAGTACACATCGTTTGCCTCTTTTCCCTTCGGCGAAAAACTATAATTAAACCATTGCAGGTATTGCGCATCCTGTTCGCCGATGGACTGGCCGTAGCTGAACATCATCCAGCTTTTGCCATTATAAGTGAAATTGTACCAAGCCGTACCGAGTTTCGTGTAATTGTCAGCGGCTTTGGCGGGATTGTTTTTGGCTTCCGTTTCGAGGTCAAGCATTTGTTGTGCCAGCTTCGTTTTGGTAGCCGGAAACTGTCCCATGTGCAGACTGTCCCGCCACTCCACGAAGGGGTCGGACACGAGGTAGTTGCTGAACTGGTACTTCGTTTTCCAAAAATCCGGCTGCACCTGTTTGAACCCATTGATGGCCTCCGGCAAATCGTTTTTGCGGAAAGAAATGGTGCCACGCAGGTCTAGCAGCGCATTGCGGCTGGGCAGGTAGCCGCTTGTGAGGTAGGTTTCAAAAACGTTTTTACCCTTCTTGTCCATCAATGCCAGTACGGCGTCAATGTCCTTTTCTGAGGCCCGCCAGTCGAGGAAGCGGATAAGGTCGTAGTAGGCGGAGCCGTAGTCGTAGCGCTGGTCGGTCGGTAGTTCGAGGGTATGGCTGTTGTTCAGGAAAAAAGCGGTAACCAAGTCCCCTTTTTTCTCATACGCCTGGCTCACCAGTAGGTTGAGCGACATGAAATCCCGGTAGCCTTTCGGGTGGTTGTCTTTCAGCGCATTCAGGCGGTTGAGCAGGCTGGCGAGTTTCTCCTGGGTGGCAGCTTTGCCGAGGTCTTCCGTGTTCAGCAGCATCAGCACTTCTTCCGTGTTTTTTTGCTCCGCAATGGCCGGGTTGGCCTTGCCGGAAATGGCCGCCAGTAAGGGTTTGGCCTGCGCCCCGTTTTTCTCCATCAAGTATAAATGCGCCGTCAGCAGCTTCGTCAGGTCGGCACTTGCGCCCGGTTTTTTACCGGACAATTTCGCTATGAAACTGCGCACTTCGGCCAGATAAGCCAAGTCCTTCGTGCGGTTTGCCTGCCGGAATTCGTCCCATTGTGTCGCCGTCCATTCGTAGCGGGTTTCGTCGTCGGAGTACAAATCCACGCTGGTGCCCATGCCGGTCACTTCGTTGGTTAGAAGCCAGTCTTCCAGTTTGCTCACTTCCCGCACCAGCAGAACGGCCAGTAGTGGCGATGCAGCGTCAAGGCCATAAATTTTCTGAATCTCGCTCAACGAGCGGCCCGGATTGCCCAGTTGGGTCAGGCCCAAAACCAGCGCCCGCTCGGCGTCAGTTTTACAAAAGTTGAGGGTTTGTGGCAGTAGGTCTTTCTGGAAACGGTTGTAACAGGCCAGTCGCTTTTCTGGGCATTTACCGAAGGACATGGCCAACAGGTAGTTCGCTTCCACGGCATCCTTCACCCAGCTTGCCCGGTGAAACGTGGCCCAATCGCTCAGCACAGAGGTTTTATCTTTGGCAAAAAATTCCTGGTAAAGCGACTCGGCTTCCGAGCCAACGGCACCATGCGTCACGAGCAATTGATAGGCAAGGCGACGGCGCAGGAACGGGTCTTTTGCAACATTGAAAAGTTTACGGTATTGCTCGGCGATGGCTACTTGTTCATCCGTGCCGATATTTGGAGAATTTGAGGAGTCATAGCCCCATGCAAAACTGTACGAGTCACTTTGCCACACATCCTGCTCTTGCAGGAAAGTGACATGCTCGTATTTTTTGGCCATCGTCAGGTAATCCAAAGCCGCCTTGTGTTCCGGCTTCAGCAGGTTTTTGAAAAAATCATTTCCCGCAAAACGGTCGCCGTCCGGCCCATCAGCCAGCGCATTCAGGAAATCATCGTAAGAGGATTGGTACACCACCACCCGTGCATCCGAGGCTGAAGCACCACCACCGATGTACTGCGCCCATTCCTCGCAGTTGCGCTGCCGGTCGCTGCCAAATTTATCATAAAAATTTTCCCGGTTGATGCGGTCGGCGGAGTAGAAAAACGCCGCAAAATCATCGCCCACCAC
>JAHEAS010000252.1 GCA_024642645.1 Saprospirales bacterium
CAGGACTTCACCGACCAAAACGAACCTGCGCTTAAATCGGAATCTTTTTCAACGCAATTTCAGGAGTTCACCAAAACGATTCAGTTTGTTGAAGATGCGCCTTCGTATTCGGGTGCAGATTTGACAGTGGAAAATGTAATTTCTACTTCTGGCATCTCGTGGAATATGTTCGGTGTTGCAAACGGATTGCTTGGCAACGAATATGGCACTTCCAACAACCGTTTGAGTATCAAAGGTTTGGCAGAAGAGGACAGCCTTTGGTCAGCTGGCGATGAAAGCTACGAACTCAAGGACAAGTCCATGCTTTCCATCTTAGAAACAAAGTTTGCAGCGATTTTACCCAAAATAAAGAAGAATACCCAAGTCAAAAAGATTGACTACACAGGAGACAAAATTATCCTAACTGATCAAATCAATGAAAATTACCAAGCAGACAGGGTAATAATCACTGTACCTATAACGGTGCTTCAAGGGGACGACATTCAATTTTCACCTGCATTGCCATCCACTAAGGTAGATGCTTACTCCAATATTGGAATGGGCGGTGGGCTCAAAGCTATTTTTAAGTTCAGTACCGCCTTTTGGGAAGGCATTACTTCAGAAAAGCTTGGTTCTGTTATTGGGTATAACGAAGTGCCTGAGATATGGGCTACGGCTGTCGGTCGTGGAAACACACCAATTCTTACAGCTTTTATCATGGGTGAAAAGGGTGAGCAATTCAGTTCAATGGCACCTGAAGATGCAAAGGGATTCCTGCTAGGCCATTTGGACAACATTTTTGGGAACAACACTGCTTCGCAAAGCCTACAGCAAGATGGATTCTACCTGATGGATTGGGGCAAACAACCATTTATTAGAGGTACTTATTCCCATCCTAAAGTGGGTGGTGGTCTAATATTTAGGAAGGAACTTGCATCTGACGTGGATGGCCTTCTTTTTTTTGCTGGCGAGGCCACGCACTTTGAAGGACACAGTGGAACAGTTCACGGTGCAATTGAAACGGGAATTCGAGTTGTCAATGAAATAGAAGCCTCTATTTCTTGAAGCATTACGAATATTCTGTTGGACGTATTTTTATTTATCAATCAGGAATATAATTCTTTCATTCGATTTATTTTGAAATATTGTAATGACCTGCCAGTCTTTTGACTCGATTGAATTTGACTTTAAATGATAGGCCGAGCAATTAATTTTTATTTTTTTTTACAAATTATTCTTTTTGGTATGAATCTTTCAATACCTTTGGCCAAGAGAAAGAGAGATTTTTAACCCTGCGATTCCAAGACATACCTGCATCATACGCTATACCTGTTTTATATTAGCGTTGTAAGGCTATCTGCCTTTTCTGCATTAGAGTTTTCTTCCCATGGTGTCTTTTGATACCGAATTTTTCAATTCACTTTTTTTTGTAACCGACTAAAACACAAAGCGCGTGAAACCGACTTTGCTCATTACGCTGTTTTTGGCAACTTTCTGCCAAGTGCAGTCACAAATCATTTTTGTCCGTCAAGGAGCCATGGGAAATGGAACATCATGGTCAGATGCAACTGGCGATTTGGCCGTTGCGCTCAAACAAGCTGCTTCAGGCACTCAGGTCTGGGTTGCTTATGGTACTTACAAATCCACTACTAGCGGCGATAGGAACGCATCTTTTCAAGTGAAAGACGGCGTAAGCCTTTATGGTAATTTTAATGGCACGGAGACTTCTATTGAACAACGTACAAATGAAGCCAGCGCCACTATACTTAGCGGTGAAATTGGCCAACCTGGTCAAGCCGATAATACTTACAACGTTGTTTTTATGAAAAATGTAGGTGACAATACTGTCATTGATGGTTTCGTAATAACTGCAGGCAATGCCAATGGCCAAGCAAATGAGGGGATGAAGACTCGTTGTGGTGGTGGTATGTTCATAGATGGCGAGAATGGAAGCAGCATGCCAACTATCAGCAACTGTGAATTCCGCAACAACTTAGGACGTGACGGTGCTGCTGTTTACAACAACGGCCGAAAAGGAGAGTGCAGCCCAGTTTTCGTTAACTGTACATTTAAGAAGAATGAGGCTGGTCTCGATGGTGGTGCAATGTATAATGATGGAAGGCTAAAAGGCCAGAGCAATCCTACACTCACAAATTGTCTTTTTGAAAGGAATATGGGGACTTACGGCGGCGCTATCTGCAATGCCACTGAGGATGGCACTTGTAACCTTACCTTAGAAAATTGCACCTTTAATGAAAATGCAGCCTACCTGCGTGGCGGTGCGGTTTTTAGCTTAAATGGCGATGAAAAATGCTACATGGAATTGATGAACTGCAAGTTCGCAAGCAACTACCCAGACGACCAAAATATGATATTCACAACGACAGCTTCTAGGGGCAATGCCTTTAAAGTTAGCGGCAACTAATAACATTCATAAAACCGAACGGAATTAGCTTCGAATCCAAACATGACGACAATACCAACTAAAATATGATTCGCTAGCAATGTTAGTTCCACAAAATTTTTCCTAAAACTGGTAAGGGTGTTCAGGTTTTAAACTTGAACACCTTTTTTTATTTCCACTTCTCCAACTATCTTTCCCGATTGAAAGCTGCTTCTTCTGCCTCCAACTTTAATCATCATGTTTTACTCAATAATCGGACGACGATTTTGCCCAGATAATTGACCAATCCGCACGACATACTCAAGCAATTCTGGGGTTTTGAAGAATTCAGGCCCCTGCAAGAAGACATCATTCGCTCAACGCTCGATGGTAAGGATGGGCTTGCTTTGCTACCAACTGGCGGTGGAAAGTCCATCTGCTTTCAAGTGCCAGCACTTTGCATGGAAGGAGTGTGCATCGTGGTCTCGCCACTAATTGCGCTAATGAAAGACCAGGTTGCGAATTTGAAAAAGCGGGAAATCCAAGCCGAGGCTATTTTTTCAGGAATGTCCTACCGGGAAATTGACCGCATTTTGGATAATGCTGCATACGGCGGTATCAAATTCCTTTACCTGTCGCCAGAACGGCTCACCACTGAACTTGTTCGAGCGCGCATCAAGCGGATGAATGTCTGTTTATTGGCTGTGGACGAGGCGCACTGTATCTCACAATGGGGTTACGATTTTAGGCCACCCTACCTCCAAATTGCTGAAATTCGGGAGTTGATACCAGATATTCCAGTTTTGGCACTCACTGCAACTGCGACACCAGCTGTTGTGGAGGATATTCAGGAAAAGCTGGTTTTCAAGAAAAAAAACGTCTTTCAAAAAAGCTTTTCCCGTCCCAACCTCTCCTATGTAGTTTTGCCAGAGGACAACAAAAAGGCTCGACTTCTTGATATTTTACGGAAAGTAAAAGGCGCTGGAGTGGTCTATGCTCGCAACCGTAAGATGACTAAAGAAGTCGCCCGGTTTTTAGTTGAAGGCAAGATTCCAGCTGATTTTTACCATGCAGGACTAACACCAGACGAGCGTTCTCAAAAACAAGAGGCTTGGATAACAGGTAAAACGCCAATTATGGTATGCACAAATGCTTTTGGAATGGGCATAGATAAGCCCGATGTTCGGACAGTTGTACATCTCGACCTCCCTGACAGTCTGGAGGCTTACTTCCAAGAAGCGGGCAGGGCAGGGAGGGATGGTAACAAGTCCTATGCTGTGCTTCTTTATTCTGAGGATGACAAACGCAATTTGGAACGAAACCTAGTGACTTCGTTCCCTCCAGTCGCTGACATTCGGCAGACTTACAGGGCGATGGGCAGTTATTTTCAATTAGCGGTAGGTGGCGGAGAATTTCAGAGCTTTGACTTTGACATCGCCGATTTTTGTAAAAATTTCAAACTCGACGTTGTCAAAACCTACTCCTGTATTAAAATTTTGGAGCAAGAAGGATGGATTTCACTCACTGAGTCGGTTTGGATGCCTTCAAGCTTTATGGTTTTAGTTTCAAGGGAACAGCTCTACGATTTCCAATTGAAAAACCCTGCATTGGACGGAGTCATCAAGTCGCTTTTGCGACTCACCGAAGGAGCGTTCCAGCATTTTGCGCCGTTTCAGGAGGCGGCAATAGCAAGGTTGCTCAAAACCAATCATGACAAAGTGATTCCTGCCATCCATCAGTTACACAAGGAAGGCGTCATTGAGTACCGCCCCATGAAGGACAAACCACAGCTAACCTTTATCAAAGAGCGGGTAGATGCTTCCAACTTGACCATTGACCTTGAAGCCTACAACCTTCGGAAAGAGCGCCACCGGAAACGTATCGAAAAGGCCATTGGCTATGCGACTACAGCCCGTTGCCGTAGCCAGCAGTTGCTTGAGTATTTTGGTGAAAACGGACCAACATGTGGTGTCTGCGATGTTTGCCTTGGCCGAACAAAAGCTGAACTTTCAGGAGATGATTTTGAGCGTTACAAGCTGAAAATCAAGCAGCTGGTCGTGGCAGAACGAATTACTGAACGCCAATTACTGGAAGCCTTTTCATCAAATCGGCAGGCCAACATTTTACAATCGCTTGCTTTTTTGATGGATGAGGGACAGGTAACGGTTGAGAACGGATTTTTAACTTGGAAATCTGCAAAATGAAGCGAGTCATTTGCACCGTCAGCAACGACCTCACCTACGACCAGCGGATGATTCGTATTTGCACTAGCTTGGCTGCTGCAGGCTACGAGGTACTTTTAGTTGGTCGTGAATTGCCAAATAGCAGACCGATAATGCTCCAGCTTTTCTCCCAAAAGCGAATACGATTATGGTTCAAAAAGGGCAAATTTTTCTACATTGAATTGAACCTAAGACTATTTTTTTTTCTCCTTTTTTCAAGAATTGACATTGTGTACTCGGTTGATTTGGACACCCTTCTACCGGGAAGGTTGGTGACCTATCTGCGCCGAAAAACCTGCGTTTTTGATGCCCATGAATATTTTACGGAACTCCCTGAATTGACCAATAGGCCAATTTCTAAAAGGCTTTGGGAAATGGCTGCCAAGTTGGCCATCCCAGGTTTAAACCATTGCTTAACAGTTTGCCAAAGCCTCGCAGCGATTTTTGATAAAAAGTACGGTGTTCATTTTGAAGTGATAAGAAATGTACCGCTCGTTCGCCAACAAATTGTCTTTGAGGAAAGGCCTACATCCCCCTTCGTTCTAATTTATCAAGGGGCATTGAATGATGGCCGTGGTTTGGAAGAAAGCATCCTTGCAATGAAATTGTTGGATGCCGCTGAACTCTGGATTTGTGGAGAGGGTGACCTGTCAGAAGCGCTCCGAAGTTTGGTGAAACTACATGCGTTGGAGGAGCAAGTGAAATTCCTTGGGAAACTGCCGCCCGATGAGCTTGCCCAACTCACCGTCAAAGCTGATTTGGGGCTGAATTTGCTGAAAAACAAGGGGTTAAACTATTATTATTCACTAGCCAACAAGGCGTTTGATTACATACAGGCAGGGCTTCCCTCCCTAAACATGGCCTTTCCCGAATACGTGCAAATCAACAAGGATTTTGGTGTTTTTCAACTGATTCAAACGCTTGACCCAATAGAAATCGCAGATGCTGTGCGCCATTTGCGAAGCGATAAAAAAGCCTACGAAGTACTTGCTTATAATTGTAAGCAAGCTGCAAAAACGCTGAACTGGCAGGTTGAATCAAAAAAATTGCTTGATTTTTTTGAATCGCTTACTTGAGCAGTATTACAACTCCTTCAGTGCGTCAGTCGCAGAAGTATCATTGGCCTCCAATTCCGCAGGAGGCATCGCTTTGTTTAGTTCCAGTTTAAATGGGAAATTGTTGATGACCATGCTCATGCCTAAGAAGCTGGGTGTCAATGAATCAATGGTGTAGGTGATAGTGGGTTCTCCTTTCTGTT
>JAHEAS010000253.1 GCA_024642645.1 Saprospirales bacterium
GCGTTCCAACTGGCGTTGCCAGCCTGCGAAGCCCTAACTGTCACTGTGCCAGTCGTGCCGCCAAGGGTGATGGTGTTCCCTGAAATCGTCGCTGGGCCGCTCACGATGCTGAAGGTGATGGGCAGCCCGCTCGTTGCACTGGAGGAAATGGAAAACGGCGCATCGGTGGTCACTTTATTCGGTATGGTGGTAAATGTGATGGACTGGTTTTGCGGCCCGCTTCCGGGCGCTCCGGCGGTGTAGGCAGCCTCGTCATCCTCAGCGGGGGTGGGTGAAGTACCGTTGCCGGGGGTGCTGTCGTTGTCGGCAGGAGTGGCGGCGCTCACCTGTGCGTAGCCAATCAGCGGGATATTTTGAAGCACAAAAAAGTTGCAGGTAATAGTGGCCGTTTCACCAGCGTTCATCGTGCCGACGGTCCATATCTGGTCTGTAAAAATTCCAAAGCTCCCTTTTGACACCGATACCTCGTTTCCACCCACATAAACGACACTTGAAGGTTTTGGGAAGGAAACTCTCACGCCGCTTGCGGGTGTCGTGCCCGTGTTGGTCAGGTTGGCAGTGAACCCAATATTTCCCCACTGGGTAATCGTTGAAGGCGAAGCGCTCATCGTCAGTTCGAGGTCAACGCCGCTGCCGCCGCCGGGAGTATTGACAATAAACGAGCGGTCAACATTCGGAGCAGGGTTGAAACTGCCGTTGCCCGCTTGCGAAGCACGAATGTTTACTGTGCCGGGCTGACCCGTCAATGTGACCGTCGCACCACTGAGCGTGGCCGGGCCACTCAGCAGGGTGAACGTGACCGGGAGGCCGCTGCTGGCCGTGGCCGAGATGGTGAAAGGCAGGTCGGTCGTGAGTTTGTTGCCAATATTGTTGAAAAGAATGGTCTGGCTTTGCAGCCCCGGCAGCCCCACGGTGAAGCTGCGCTCGACGGGCGTGGCGGCGTTCCAACTGGCATTGCCCGCTTGCGAAGCACGAACCACCACGTTGCCAGTGGTGCCGCCGAGCACCACCGTGTTGCCGCTGACAGTGGCTGGGCCACTCACAATTTGGTAGGTAACTAGCATCCCACTCGTTGCGGTAGCACCAAGGTTAAACGGCTGGTCGGTGGTCACCTTGTTCGGAATTGCGGGAAAAGTGATGGTCTGGTTTTGAGGGCCTTGGCCGGGGGCAAGTACGGTTTTGGCCACCTCGTCGTCCTCGTTGGCAATGCCAAGTGTACCGTTTGCGGGTGTGCTGTCAGTATCAGTTTGGTCGCAGGCGCTCACCTCGGCCCAAGCTGTCAGGGGAGGTGCTGCGAGCAGAAACCAATTTACAGTCAGTGTTTGAGATGCGCCAATTGCCAAGCTGCTCAATGACCAAATCTTTGTTCCATGAAAATCGAAATCACCCTGCGAAGACGACCATTCGTTGCCGCCAACATAAACTGTGTTGAGCGGCTGAGGTACAAAGACTTTCACGTTGGTCGCTGGTGCAGTGCCCGTGTTCGTTACCGTGAAAGTGCAGCTGAGTGAGTTGTAAGCGTTCACCGTCGTTGGATTGGTCGTCACGGATAACGAAATATCAACGCTCCCTCCCCCACCCGCTTGGGTGACGGTAAAGCTTCGGTCAACGGGCGTTGCCGCGTTCCAACTGGCATTGCCAACCTGCAAGGCGCGCACGGTGACGGTGCCTGCCTGCCCGTTCAGTGTGACAGTGTTGCCACTTACGGTGGCTGGACCGCTCACCATTTGGTAGCTTACCGGAAGGCCGCTACTTGCCGTAGCATTGAGGGTAAAAGGTGGGGTGTTGGTCTGCTTGTTAGCAATGGTTGGAAAGGTAATCGTTTGATTTTGCAGCGCCTGCCCAAAAGGCAATAGCCGCATGCCTGGGATGGGCCGCTCCAAAGTGCCGCCCGGTAGTTGCCAACCCACGGAAAGATTATCGCCGCCGGTGCCCTCCTTCGCTAGTGCCTCGATGTAGTATTGTTGCCCAGCGGTGAGGGTGGTGAGGCTGGATGTTTGCGAAGGGAATTTTGTCCATTCCTGCGGGTTCGTCCAGCCACTGACACTGGCAATGAGCACCTTGTTGGTTGGGTTGCTGCTATTCGAGAGCCAAAGCTCGCCGTCGTCGTCGCTGGCAATCCAGAAGCGATAATCCCCGGTGACGGGCGGGCATATATAACCGCGCACCCGCATACCGTAGTTGTCGAGGGCGTTGGTTGGTATTTCAAAAACATTCAGCGTTCCAGCCTGATTGGGCGTGGTGGTCAGCGGGATTTGGGAGATGGTAGTCCCTGTGATGCCCGTCCATTTTTCGAAGGAAATTGCGCCCGTACCTGCACATCCGCTCGGCGGGACAATATTTACCCAGAAGCTCTGCTCCACATTTACGGCAGGGCCAACCGTGCCGTTGCCGGGCTGCGTGGCGACAATCGTTACTTTGCCGGGCAGGCCAGTCAGCGTGACGGTGTTCCCGAGTACCTGAGCCGGACCTTCGGTAACATAAAAAATGACGGGTAGCCCACTTGTTGCGCTGGCGGTGAGGTTAAAAGGAATGTCGCCCACCAGTTTATCAGGGATGGCTGAAAAGCTGAGCGTTTGGCTCGTTCCGGCGCAAGCCGGGAAAATGTCTTTCTGGTAAAAATCGCTTGCCCCAGCTGGGTCACTAACCTTGAGTTTTATCCGGTACCAGTAGCTGGCGTTGTAGCACTCCACGGGTGTGAGGTTGACCGTGCCGGCAGCGGTGGTCAAATTCTGTACGGGGTGTGAGTGCGCATTGTGGAACAAAATGACTTCCCAAAGGTAAGTCAACTGGCCTGCGTTATGGTTGGCATCGGTAACGGTGGCGTTGAGGCTGAGGGGTGTCGTGGCGCTGGGATTGAAGGTGTTGACTGCATCAACGCTCGTTGCGAGGATGCTGGGTGCGCTGTTGTTCAACGAGATATTGACTGAGGCGGTAGCCGTCAAACTGGTGATATCGGTGACAGTTAGCGTTGCAGTGTACCCGGTGGGGGAAGTTCCAGGGCTGTAAGTTTTAGTGGGATTGGCTTCGGTGCTGGTGTTTCCACCTGCCCCAGTGGGGTCGCCGAAATTCCAGAGGTAGGCCAATGTGCCACCGTCTTGGTCATAGGTGTTGAAGCTGGAAAACTGGACAGTAAGCGGCGATGTTCCGCTGTTTGGCGAAGCCGAAGCAAAAGCAACGGGAGCATGGTTGGTGGTACCCGTGAAGCTGACACGCCGGATCTGGTCAGGATAGCGCACGTACCAGATACCGCCTTGCGTGGGGTGTGTGTTCACGAAAACGCAAGCACCTGCGATGTCCACAAAATTGCGGACTTCGATGGGATTGTGGTTTGCATCAAATCGGAAATTTCGGATCCAACCAGCACCGTAGTCAGCATGGAAGTAGGTGTCATGCCAAGTACTTGGGAAATCAGTGCCATGATACCAAACACCGCCAGTGCTGGCATTTCCGACGAAGGAATTGCCAGGCAACTGCCCCGAGCCAACGTTGACGACGCTACCGTTGACCAAGCCCCTTGCCGTGCCGCTCCGCCAGTCCACCTTTGGGCGGTCGTGGGAGGCGGGGGCGTAAGTGGCGTTGTTGTATCCAGGCTGGAAAGTCATGCCCTCGTATTTTGGCCAGCCGAAGTTCATGCCGGGCGCGTTTACCACATCCATTTCTTCCCGAGTTGACCACCCCACATCCCCCACCAGGAACACGCCAGGGTTTCCTTCGGCGGGATTGTGGCTGCCGGTTTCTGGCACGTAAGTAAAGCGATAGGGGTTTCGGAGGCCACGGGCCCAGGTTCGTGAGGCCACAGACTTGGGCTGAGCGGCATTCCAATAGGGATTGCTGGGGTAACCCTCTCCCGTGGCGGGGTTCAGGCGCAGTATTTTACCAGAATACGAAGTCAGCAGTTGGCAGCGGTAAGCCCCAACGTTTTCAGCGTTGGTGATGATACCGGTGGAAATGGCTTCGGCATAGTAAGTTGCAGGGTCGCTGCCCTGGTCCACGGCATTGTAGCTCGCGCCATCGCCCATACTGGCCAGCAGCGAACCGTCTTGGCCAAAAGCGAGAGAGCCGGTACCGTGGCTCTCATGGAGGATTGGTGGGCCGTCGTTCACCGCGTTGCCAAGCAGCACAAACCGGCTACCGGGCACGGTACTCGCATAAGTGCTGACGTCCACTTGATAGCGTGTGATGCGACCGATGGTGGCGTGGTAATATAAGTTAAGGTTGGGGTTGTACTGCTGGGTGCCATAATTGAGCAGGTGATGGCGGTCAACTACATAGAAAAGATAGATAAAGCCGTTAGTGGTGAAATTGGGGTCGAGCGCAAAGCCAAGCAGGCCGAAGTCGCGATAGGCAGCCACTTCGTCGCTGATGTCGAGCAGGGGCGTGGGTTGTTTTACGCCGTTGACGACGACCCAAACCTTGCCGACGGTTTCCCAGACGTACATGCGCCCGTTGTTGTCCCAAGTGAAGCCTGCGACTTGGTCAAAACCGTTGAGGTAGAGGTTATCAGAGAAACCAGTGGGCTGTGCGCGCAGGTTGCCTTTTGCAAAGAAAAGCAAAAGGCCGATGAAAATCAGGATGAGCGGCCAATAAGATGCGCGTGTTGAAACTGGTGTTACTCGGTTCATAATTATTTGGATTTTAGTGTTTGTCGAATACAGCGTTTGATTGGCAAGTGCCAAAAGTTCGGGGGAGTCCAGACTTAATATTTGAAAGGGATGTGAGTGGAAGATGCCCTTGATTGATAGGAGAAGTAAAACGAAGGTAATTCTAAACTTTTAGAAAAAAAGCGCTTTTGGCGACATTTTGCCTATTGGCGGACGGCAAAAACAAAAAAGGCCGCCCATTTCAGGCAGCCTTCCAAGCTTCATATTGCTGGATACATTGTCGTTAAGCTACGTAGATATCCTTCGTGGGCATCTGTGCACCGGGAAGTTTTGGCAGGGTCACTACCAACACCCCATCGATGTACCGAGCGATGATACCTTCTACGTCAATTTTTTCATTCAATGAAAACTGCCGCTCGAAAGGCACGGTCTTGAACTCCCGCCGCGTCCAGTTGGATGAAGCAGCCAGATCGCTCTCCGCTCGTTTGCGGCCAGTGATGGTGAGCAGATCGCCCTGCAGGCCGATTTGAAAGTCTTCCTTTGAGCGGCCCGGCGCTGCAAGGTGCAGTTCGTAACGGTCTTCCATTTCTTCCACATTTACTGGCGGCTGAAACCAGCCAGCCCGAGGGCTACTGTGACCTTGTGCCCAGCGGCCGTAGCCGCCCATTCCTTTGGAGGCATGTCCCCAGCCTCCGCGCATTCCGTGATGATTACCGTAACACATAGTTTGATTTGATTTTGTGGCACTAAGCCGTTGAAAACTGGAGGGTATTTTACAAAAATCATCTCCAGTTTTCAATTCGCTTTGCGCCAGTTTTTATGATTCAGATGACTTCGATGATCCTGTTTTGCTGCATCCAGTCAAAAGCTGGTTCGCTGCGCCGGGTGTCAATCGGCACGGGTTGCCGCTGGCGCATGGATGCCACGTGCATCGGGGAATAGCCCCGACCAGTGCTGAGGCCCCGGAAGGCTACTGAAGCCAGCCCCACCAGTGCTGCGCCAATGAGGACGACAAACAGGACTTTGACCATAAAATACAGGACTACCAGGCCCAGCAATGGGGCCACGAAAAATGGGAATCTTCGCATGATGATGTTTTTTAGATGAAAAGAAATCAGGTGAAATTTGGCGGCAATTTTGGTTTTTATCGCCGTACAAACAGGAAGACGGATGAGGTGAGAAATTACTTTATCGCAGCAGGCTTTTTTTTTGAAAAAATTTCTAATGCCTTGACTT
>JAHEAS010000254.1 GCA_024642645.1 Saprospirales bacterium
ACCCACTGGTCACCGTCGTAGGTTTTGGAAGTGGAATTGATACAGTGGTCGGTGCGGAGTTCACCGCCTATTTCACACTGCGTACCGGGGGTACAGAGGTTAGCCGTTGGACGTTCCTTGCCGTCACTGAGGCCGCCGAGCATCTGCATTTCGAGGGAAACCGGGAAAGTTTGGTTCTTGGTGACAGAACTGGCGGGCTGGGAATGAAGCATCACGCCACTGTTTCGCACGTTCCACTCCGCACCACCGGGCGTCTGGTTGCCAGTGAAGCGGTACTCGACCCGCAGGCGGTAATGGGAGTAGGGCTTTTGATAATAGATATGCCCGAATTTATCATCGAAATTTTTGTAGTCTTCGTAAACGCATTTCAGCACCCCATTTTCCACTCGAAAAGTATTGAGGTAGTTGTCGTTCAGGTCGTGGCCGGTGATTTTGATGTTCCAGCCGGTGAGGTCTTTACCGTTGAAAAGCTGAATCCAATGCTCCCCCGAAGATTTGGGATGGCAGGAGGCCAAAACGGCCATGAAAATCATTGCTCCAAAGCTATTTTTCATCTTGTTCATCGTTTTTGTTTTATGCTAAATGATTGGCAATCAACTCCAAGCGTTCCGCAAAAACCGCAACCAATTCCCGTGCATGAAATTTTCAATATCGGTAGGTGAATATCCTCTTTTTTCCAAAATCCCTGTAAATTTCTGCAAATCGGCAATTGTCCCGATGTCATACGGGCACTGCTCATGGCCAAACGCACCATCCAAATCAGAGCCGATGCCCACATGCTCGGCATTACCTGCCAACTGGCAGATATGGTCAATATGCTCGGTCAATTTTTCCAAATTTACGCCCATTCCCTGCGGAGTTGAAACCCGCTTTTCCCAGCCCGGCACAATCATCCAAGCGTCCATTACCGCCCCAATAACTGCACCCCGGCCAATCAATTCCCGAATCATTTCATCGGAAAATTGGCGGTTGTGGTCCACCAACGCCCGGCAGTTGTTGTGGCTCGCCCAAATCGGGCCGTCGTAATTTTCCATCACTTGCCAGAAGGCATCGTCGCAGAGGTGCGTGGCATCAAGGATGATGTTGAACTCAGCCATTTTTTTCAGCAAATCCAGTCCAAGTTGGCCCATTTTTCCCGTGGCGTTGGTGCCGTTGGCGTATCGACCGGGGCCATAGTGGCCAGGGCCGAGCGCCCGTAGGCCATATTCCCACGCCCGCTCCAGGTAGTCGGGCGTCACCAACGAATCGGCTCCTTCGAGGCTCAGGATGTAGCCGATTGGTTTTTCTGCTTGCGCAATCAGTGTATCGTTCCAGCCGTCTAGGTGCGCATCAAGTCCCTGCAAGTCAGTGATTTGCACCAGTTCGCCCGCATCCTCCATGGCCCGGTACCATGCTAGTTGGCCTTGTGTATGTGCCCAAGCCTGTTCCGGTGAGTGCCAGCCGGGCAAGGGGTTGTCAAGTGCCACGTATCGGGCCAACTGTGTTGCCACCACCAGCCCGATGTTTCCTTTGCGAAGCTCAGAAAAACTGACAGATGCGTTGCCACGGTCGGGTTTGTCAGTCATGCCAGCTTCCCGCAGGTTGATGTCAGCGATGGGCTGCCGCAGGTTGCGGTTCCATTCCATGGCATTCATGGCGAGGTCGAGGTGGGCGTCTATGATGAACATGATTTGTTAATGATAAATGGTGAATGATAAATGATAAATGGCGGTATTTATGGTTCCACCAATCATCATTAAATAAAACGGTCACGGGCGGTGGTTTTCCATTCAGTTTTGACCAATCCATTTCCGACAATATAAGCCCGTTCATATAATGCCACGGTTGGGCATATATGATATGGGATTCCGGTTAAAATATCGCCCACTTTATAACCATGATTTGTGCCAGCTTCCATGACCAAATGCTCTTCGCTTTGGCCAATGGGAATCAAGTTTGGGGCATCCGAAAAAAAGATGCGTTTGCCGATTTCATTCTCCGCTGCCACGGATTTATGCCCCAAATCGAGGCATATTTTCGTGGCATCTGGCAATGAAATCACTCTAGTTAGCAGCACCACAGCGGGTGAAAATGGCTGCTCCGGACACAGGTCGGTGTAGCCTTTGTCCCAGTAAACAAAGGTGCCAGGGCTGCATTCCACTCCTTTCCGCTTTGAGTGGATGGAGAAAGTCGGTGAACCACCTGCAATAATAATCGGGGCACTAAATCCCTCATCCTTTATTTGCTGCGCAATATGCTCAACAGCTGTAAATGCCTCATCGCATATTGCCTTCTTTTTTTCAAAATCAATATCCCGAATATGGCCGTCATAGGCTTGCAGACCAATTGGTTTTATGCCATTTATTTTTGCACAAATATTATATAATTCCATCGCTTTTTCAGGCATAATACCAGTCCGGTTTTGACCAATATTCAAGTCAATATATACCGGTACCTCGAGGCTGTTTTGCTCAAAGCTACTTGCCATATTTTTTGCGGCAGCGATATCATCAGTCAAGCAGGAATAACGAGTGTTTGGATAGTCTTTTATCACCGAAACAAACCGACTCACCTTCGGCCCAACGGGCTGGTAGGCCAACAGCACATCAGGCGCATCGCATTCTCCCAACATCTCTGCCTCTGAGATGGTAGCGCATTTGAACTTCGTAATGCCTGCTTCCAGCATGAGCTTCGTCACATCCGCCGATTTATGGGTCTTGATATGCGGCCGCAATCGGTTCACATCACCCACCATTTGCACAGCGTATGCGATGTTTTGCTCCACCTGCGACTTGAAAATCACTAGCGCTGGCGAGTCAATTTCATTGATATTTTCGATGTGGTCGTTCATCAGATTTCAACGATGCCTTCGATTTCCACTGCCACATTGCCGGGCAGTGACCCCATGCCGACGGCACTGCGCACCCCTACCCCATTCATTGGCCCCCAGAGGTCGGCGAAGAGTTGGCTGCAACCATTGATGATGACCGGATGGTTCGTATAATCCGGCGTGGAGTTTACCATGCCGAGCAGTTTGACCACCTGTTTCACCTTGTCCAAACTGCCGAGGTGGTCTTTGAGCGCTCCAAGAATTGCCAGCCCGCATTGCTTGGCAGCGTCTTGGCCCTGCTCATCGCTGAGGTCGTGGCCGAGTTTGCCAGTGATGAAACTGCCATCCGTTTGGACGGAGACGTGACCAGAAAAATAGACGAGATTTCCGACGGTGAGGCAGCGTTGGTAAATGCCCTTGGAAGTGGGCAGTATGGGCATTTCGAGGCCCATATGTGCCAGCTTTTGTTCGATATTATTTGAATCCATTAGGAAAAGGTTTAGCAAGTTTGATTGTTTTTCAAAGTTGGTCAAACCTACTAAACCTTTTCAAACCCGCTAAATCTCAATGGTTATTTCAAAATATTTTTCTTCAAATACGCCATGCTGCGGCTCAAACTGTCAAAGGCATCGGCGGGCTGGTCGTGCTCAATCATCGGATAAACAAGCCCAGCCTTTTTGGCATGTTTGAAGATACGCTTAAAGTCAATCGAGCCATCGCCAACGGGCTTTAGGACGAGGTGCTCGCTGTCAATGTCTTTCACGTGCCAGAGCGGGAAGCGGCCCGGGTTTTCCTTGAAAAGCTGCACAGGGTCAACGCCTGCTTTCGTCACCCACGCCAAATCCAGCTCGAAATTCATCAGGCTGGATGGGATTTCCTTCAAAAACACATCATATGGACGACTCGTGCCCACAGTCTTGAACTCCCAATCGTGGTTATGGTAAACGAGTTTTAGTTTCGCTTTTTTGCAGACTTCTCCCGTCTTGGTCAAAATCTGCACGGCCTCCGCCACTTCTTCCGGCGTGTTGGTGGGGATATTGGCGCAGACGAGGTACTCAACGCCTCCTCCGGCTAAGCTGTCCACCAATTCCTGCATGTTCTCTTTCAGGTTTTTCATTGGCGGCAATTTGACGGGATTGCCGTTCTCATCGGTGGGAAGTTTGACATCCGGCGGCAGCTTGAAAGGTGCGCCGATAACGTGGTGCGACCGCCAGCTTAGGCCCAAATCCTTGAGCATGGCAGCAAATTCTGGCGCTGTTTTACCATAAAAACCGCCCTGTTTGCTAAAGGCCGACTCGATGTTTTTGTAACCTAGGTCAGCCAGCTTTTTCAGCGTCCCTATGGTGTCGTTGTCAATCACGGACATGAGGGTGTACAATTGCACGCCCGGCACGTAGTGCTTTTTTCCTAGAAAACCAAGGTTGGATACAGGGCCAAAGGCCATGCTAGCAAGTGCCAAAGCACTGGATTGTTTGATGAAAGTTCTTCTGTTTTGCATGACTGAAATATTATTTTTTCACGAGAATTCAGACCTTAGTTCAGTTTTTTGAACTTAGCTGTACGCCCATCTTTTATCACCCCTTTCCAGTTCATCCCAAACCCAAAATCGTAGCTGTGGCCTTCACTGTCCTTGTGGCATTTCATGTCTTGCGGGGCATCTTCGGCCTGGCGCTCCACCTCGCTCATGCTGGCCGGCATTTGGAGCGGCAGTAGCCCAGAAGGTTCTGCCTTGCCGCTGATGATGTCCAAAATCGCTTGGTCCTGCACATGAAAATTGACCAAAATGGCACTCGCCTTCCGTTCGAACTCACTGAAAACCATGGGGTTGTCCATCGTGATGCTCACGATAACGGGCTTGCCTTTCATTTTGGCGTGGGTGTCGTTGACCAAGTCTAGGTCAGTGACATTCCAGGTCTTAATCGTTTTTCCTTTATAGCTCCTATTGGTAAACCTTTCCAACGGGTCGCCTCCGGCAATGCTAGTGACACGGGCTTCGGTGGCCGTGTAATCGCCAAACTGGAGGCTGATGGGGACATAGCCGTTGCCACCAGCACGAACGTCGGCGCTATCGTAGCCCATGCCCGACTTCGGATTTTCGATAAAAACCAGCGCTGCATCAGCCTTAGCCGGGTCGTCGGTCACGTTGAAATATTTTTTCACGATGCCAATATTCACCAGATAATCCAGCTTTTCAGGTGTTTTCATCCCCAAGAAATTGGTGCTGGCCGGGGTGAATCTTTTCGGTACGTAAACTGTCTTTTTGCCCTTGAGCGGCAAAACCTTACCCTTATTTTTCAGCAAAACCTGCGACTTGAGCTGCGCATCATAGCCTGCCAGCATGAACTCTGGCTTGCCAACCGTCGCCTTTGTAGCCGCAGTGTCGAGGTAGGGGTTTTCGAACAAGCCCACCCGGAATATATTGCGGAGCAACCGAACGGCGCTCTGCTCCATGCGCTGCCGCATCCATTCCTCGCCGTGCTCCTGCACACCCATCTGGTAGGCATCGAGGATGGGCTGTGCAACATTGTTGCCGCCAAACTGGTCACCGCCCGCCATCAGCACCTTGTAGTGGCGCTCCGCAACGCTCATTTTCTCCACCCCCCACGACTTGCCGCCGATGAAGGTGTTCAGCGAAGTTTCGTCGCCGGTGACGCTCCAGTCGGTGCAAACGACGCCTTCGTAGCCGTATTTTTTACGGAGCAAATCCCTGATGATATAGGAGTTGTAAGCATTGCCTACATTCTCGCCGTTTTGTTTATCCTGGTTCCAGGAAATGGTGTAATAGGGCATCACAGCCGAGGCCATTTTTGTTTTTCCCTTCAGCTTGAAAGCCCCTTCGGTAAACGGGATGAAGTGCGTCTCAAATTTCCCAGCCGGATACACGGCGAACTTGCCCGCCCCGTAGTGGGCATCCCTGCCTGCCTCGCCGCTGCCGCCGCCCGGCCAATGTTTCACCATAGCGTTCACGCTGCCGTAACCCCAGCCATTGGCGATTTCTGCCGACCCGGT
>JAHEAS010000255.1 GCA_024642645.1 Saprospirales bacterium
AAGCAGGTCGTACTTGATGGGGTCAACGTTCGTAATGCCCGTGCAGTAGGCCACCGCCGAGCCAGCCGCCGAGCCTCGGCCCGGCCCAACGCTCACGCCCATATTCCTAGCGGTGCTGGTAAAATCCTGCACGATGAGGAAGTAGCCGGGGTAGCCGGAGTTTTTGATGACGTTTAGCTCGAAATTCAGGCGCTCTTCGGTGGCAGCGTCAATATCGCCATAGCGTTTTTTTGCCCCCATGAAAGTGAGGTGTCTCAGGTAATCGTCTTGCGTATCAAATCCTGCTGGCACTGGGAAGGCGGGCAGCAGCACGTCACGCACCAGTTCGAGCGGGTCAATTTTATCGTAAATTTCTTGGGTGTAATCCACCGCTTGCGGTACGTCTCCGAAGAGGCGGTTCATCTCGTCCTGTGTTTTAAAGTAAAAATCGGAGGAGGGGAAGCGGAAACGCTTCTCATCGTCAAGGAGGCTGTTGGTGTTCACGCAGAGCAGGATGTCATGCGGCATGGAATCCTCCTCCTCGATGTAGTGGCTGTCGTTGGTGCAAATGACCTTGAGGTTGTACTTTTTTGCGAAGCCCAACAAAGTCTGGTTCACGTCCTCCTGACTGATTCCGAGGCCGTCAATATTCTCCAATCCCCGGTGGCGTTGCAGTTCAATGTAGTAGTCGTCCGTTCCGAAAAGGTCGAGCCACCATTTGAGCAATTCCTCGGCACGTTCGGCGCCGTGGCGAAGGATGGTCTGCGGTATTTCCGCCCCGATGCAGCAGCTCGTGGCGATGAGCCCCTCGCTGTATTGCGCCAGCAACTCCTTGTCAATGCGTGGGTATTTGCCATACTGCCCTTCGATGAACCCGAGCGAGCAAAGCTTCGAAAGGTTCTCGTAGCCCGTCCGATTTTTTGCCAACAGTAGCTGGTGATGACGCACGTCTTCCTCGTTTCTGCTGCGCAAAAACTGCTTTTTGTGCCTATCGGCAACGAGGTAGAACTCGCATCCGACGATGGGTTTCAGCCCCCGCTTGTTGGCGGCATTCACGAACTCGAATGCCCCGAACATGTTGCCGTGGTCCGTCAGTGCAACGGCTTTTTGGCCGTCCCGCACAGCCTTGTCCATCATCTTGCCGATGTCGGAAGCACCGTCGAGAAGGGAGTATTGCGAGTGGCAGTGAAGGTGGCAGAAGTTGGGCATTTGAAAGGATTGAATGAGAGAAGGATTGGAGGATTGAAGGCATGAAGGATCGAATTCCTACTGCTTCAATCTTCCAATCCTTTTTTTGCGAAGGTAGAACAAATCAGTCAGGCAATAGGGTTGACCCTAGGCAGAAGTTTTCAACAAAAAGTTTATATCGAGTTTTTTTACCCAAAAATGGAAGCTAGTGGGTTCAATTTCCCTTTCCTTTTTCCTTCCCCAAAATCCCATCAATAAACTCTTTTCGCTTTTCCTTCCGCTCCCGTTTTTTGAGCATCTTTTCGTTTTCCTTCTCAATGCGCAGTGATTCCTCGCTTTTGGTAGCGGACAGGTTGCCGCCTTTTTTAGTGCCCGTTTCATCGTCAGAACCATCTCCTTCGAGGAGGTCAGTTCCGTCAACCTCGGTGGAGTCGGAGGGGGGGAGCAAGGCCCGCAAGCGCTGGAGGTTGAACTGCCGAATATCTTCTTCGATGGAATCAAGTGGAATGTTTTCGTAGTAGGCAATCGAATCCAAAATCCAATCTATGGGAACAATCCTGTCAGGGCAGCCAAATGCCATGGCTGCCTCGCCCGTGAGCGGAGGGAAACTTTGTTTTGTCCAGTCTTTGAAAGCTGGGTCATTGTAGGTGTTTTTCAAAAAACGGCCAACGATGGGCAATGCCGTAGCGCCGCCCTGTCCTATCCTCGTCGAACGCCAGCGCACCAGTGGCTGCTCGGCGCCGACCCATGCCCCCACTACGACACTCGGGGTGAAGCATAGGAACCACCCATCGGAGTTGTTGTCTGTGGTGCCCGTTTTGCCGGCAGCATGGAGGAAGCGGAAATCGGAATTTTGCAGCCAGCGGAGCCGTCCGCCCGTGCCACCGTCCACCACGCCTTGAAGCAGGTGTCGCACCATATCGGCGTGTTGTTCTTGCAACACCCTTGTGAAAGTCCTTGGGTCGGGCGATTCGAACTCAGCGATGGGTTTTCCGTCCTTTGTTTCGATGCGGGTGAGCATGGTCAATTGCGGTTCTATGCCCCGGTTGGCGAAGACCGAAAACAGCCGAACCATCTCGAACAGCGTAGCATCCACAGCGCCAAGGGCGATGCCCGGTTCGTGCGGTATTTTTGACGAAATGCCCATTCGTTTTGCCAATGCAACGACGGAGTCAATGCCCACGCTGTCGTTCAGGATGAGCTGCACGGCTGCGGTGTTCACAGAGTTGCGCATGCCGCCCATCATGGAGTAGCTGCCGCCGTACTTGCCATCGGCGTTGCGGGGTGCCCAGTTGTCCCATTCCGGGTAGGTTCGGAACTCGTTTGAGAGTCGCTCGCACGGCGATATGCCCGCCTCGATGGCCTTGGCGTAGACAACGGGCTTGAATGTGGAGCCGACTTGCCGCAGGGCATTCACATGGTCAAATTTGAAGTGCTTGAAATTGATGCCGCCCACCCATGCCAGCACTTTGCCTGTGTGCGGGTCAGCGGCCAGCAGGCCCGTATTGAGGATGGCGAGGTAGTATTTCAGTGAGTCGAGTGGTGACATCAGCGTGTCTTGGTCCTGCGTTTCGGTGTCCCAACTGAAAATGGTCATTTTGGTTGGGGTCAGGAAATTGGAATCAATTTCGGTTTCCGAAAGTCCTCGCTCCTTGAGGCGTTGGTATCGGTCAGTTAGTTTTTTTTGCTGTTGGAGTAAATCTTCACTACCATAGGACACAGCGTCTTTGTAGCCTTTGAAATGTTCAAAAAAGCTTTTTTGCAAACCCTTCATCTGGAAGCTGACTGCTTCCTCCGCGTGCTCTTGCATTTTGGAGTCAATGGTCGTGTAGATTTTCAGACCGTCGGTGTAGAGGTTATAGGCTCTTCCGTCAGGGTGGTTGTATTTTTTGAGTTCCTCTTCTAACTGGAGCCGCAATGTCTCCCGAAAGTAGGTGGCCCTGCCCTCATCGTGGCTCTCGACATAGTAGTGGGTCACAACGGGCAGCTTCGAAAGGGAGTCAGCTGTTGCTTGTTCCAAGTAGCTGTATTTGACCATTTGCCCAAAAACCACGTTGCGGCGCTCCTTCGCACGATCTGGGTTGCGCACAGGATTGTAGGCGGTGTTGGCCTTCAACATGCCCACCAGTGTGGCGGCTTCTTCTATTTTTATGTCAAATGGGGTGGTGCTGAAAAACCGTTCGGCAGCAATTTTTATCCCGAAAACATTCTCTCCGTAAGGCACGGTGTTGAGGTAAAGGGCGAGAATTTGGTTTTTATCATAAACCTTTTCCAGTCGCCGGGCCACTATCATTTCCTTGAACTTGGCCACGGGCGTAGTCAGCTTCCCTAGCCGTTTGCGAGGATACAAGTTCTTGGCGAGTTGCTGGCTGATGGTGCTGCCACCGCCACCTGACTCATCGCCCTGCAAGATACTGCGAAACAAGACCCGGAAAGTGGCCCTTAGGTCCACACCGCCATGCTCGAAAAAGCGGGCATCTTCCGTTGAAATCAGGGCATTGATAATAAAAGGTGAAATGCTGTCAAGGTCGGAAGGTAGGCGGTTTTCGAAAAAATATTTGCCCAAAAGCACACTGTCGGCGCTGTAAACCTCTGAGGCAACGTTCTGGTTGAGGTTGCGCAAGTCGGACTTGCTGGCCACATGGCCGAACACGCCTATCAGTATTGCAAAAATGAACAGCAACACACTGCCGAAGCCGAAGGAGAACAGTAAACTAAACCAGTAAATGGCCTTCGCCAACCGTGGCGACCGCTCTTCCAGCTTTCGATAGCGCTGTATAAATGGACGTAAAAGCGGATAGAGCAGTGTTTTGAAGCTCTGCCATTTTTCCTTAAAAAAACCTGATTGAGACCCTATGCCTTTTTCTTTCATGTAGTTGAATGGTGTACTCGGCAAATGTATAAAAACTAAGCGTATTGGCGTGTCAGCAAATTAGTGTATTAGCGTTTTAGCACATTAGTTAGATGCCCGCCCAACACGTCAACAAATCAATGCGCCAACACGCAAACCGCCCAACACGCCAATTTAAATACCTTTGCCCTTCAAAATGTTCGCCTTTTGAATCAGTTCCGCCGCATGTTGACCACCCCCCAGCGCCTACTGCTAATTACAGTTGGGCTGCTGTTGTTGCCTGCATTGCTCACACACCTCGGCCTGTTGGCCTTTACTGGCGATGAGGCCATTCGGGCACTGGTGGCGCTGGAAATGCGCATCTCTGGAAACTACATCACCCCCACCATGTACGGCGAGTTTTACTACAACAAACCACCGCTCTACAACTGGGTTTTACTAGCTGTCTTCAACCTCACAGGCCGCACCGACGAGTTCATCGCCCGCCTCCCCACCGTGTTTTTCCTCCTGGCCTACGCCACCACCATCTGGTTTTTTGTAAAAAAACACTTCCCCAAAAACACACCTCCTGACTGCCAACCCCACGGGGGTGAACTGCCAACTGTCAATTGCCAACTGCTCGTTCCCCTAGCCCTCATCACCTGTGGCCGCATCCTCTTCTGGGATTCCATGCTTGGGCTTATTGACACCAGTTTTTCTTGGGTAATGTACACCATGTTCATGGTCATTTTTTCCCAAGGTGAACGAGGGCGGCATGGACGGTTGTTCGCCATATCTTACCTGCTAGCAGCCATCGGGTTCATGCTCAAGGGGCTGCCATCCGTGGTGTTCCTCGGCATTGCCCTCTTGGCCTATTTTTTATGGGTAAAAAACTGGCGCAAACTGCTCTCGCTGGCCCACGTCGGTGGCATGGCCATTTTTGGTGTTGTGGTAGGTAGTTACTACGCCCTATACGCCCAACAGAATGGGCTGGGCACGGTGTTCAGTACCCTGTTCAACGAGTCGGCCAAGCGTACCTTCGTTGAGCATGGGCTGGGCAAAACAGTGCTGCACCTATTTACCTTCCCCTTCGAGATGTGTTACCACTTTCTGCCATGGACGCTGCTGGTATTTTATCTGCTTCGCAAAAATGCGCTCCAGCTTCTCCGCCGGCACCGCTTTATCGCCTGGAACGGGTTGGTTTTTATCACGACCATCCTGCCCTATTGGGTCTCTGTGGAGGTGTATCCCCGTTACCTGCTGATGCACGTACCACTCGCGTTCATCGTGCTTTTTTACCTCCATTTCAAAAACAAAGAAGTCGGCTCTCCGACCGTGCGCTGGGTCGAGGGCATTTTTCAGGGGCTTTGCTGGGTGATGCTCGCCGCAAGTTTTGCACCTTTGTGGTGGCCAGCCGTGCAGCACGTGCCGTTTTTGTACCTAAAAGTAGGTTCTTTGGCTGCCGCAACGAGCTTGCTGCTCTGGGCGTACCGGCGCTGGGAAGCCCAACGTTTGTTGACTTTTGTAGCCGTCATGCTCGTGGCACGAATGGCCTTCAACTGGTTCATCCTGCCTACCCGGCTGGAGATTGACTGCAGGAACGAAGTGCGCCAGACCACCTTGGATGCCGTGCAAAAACTCGAAGGTCACCCTATTTTTATTTACAAGGGAAGCCTTGGACAAGAGCCCGTCCCAGCCTACTATTTTACCCGAGAAACCAATCAGATTTTGGCGGTAAAAGAAACCGCCATTGACACAAATGCCTATTATCTATTGAACCCCAACATTTACCCAACTAGTTACAAG
>JAHEAS010000256.1 GCA_024642645.1 Saprospirales bacterium
CGTCGTAGCTCCAGATTCGCTCGTCCCAGACCTCCTTGTGCGGTGTGCCTACGGCGTTGACGAATTCGCTGATGGCCTCGGTGGCCAGCACGGACTTTCCTTCTTTGTTGGTAAACGCCGATTGCAGCCGGGCAGTCGGGTCGAAGACGGCGTTCACAGCGGAGCTGTCACCCGCCCGCATCCCGTCGAACATGCGCTGGATGGTGGCGATAACGGCGGTTTGGTCGTCGGGATTAGTTTGAGCGCTAGCGAAAAAATGGCCAAGGAGGAGTGCTGGAAGGAGGAGGTATTTTAACATAGAAAATGGGTTTTTCGATTGTTTTGAAAATCAAAAATATTGAAAAAATGACAAGACGGACGCCTGTCCGTTGCATTAATGCTTTGAATTGTATTGGTCAGTTTACCACTAGCTTTCTCCACACAACGTTTCCACCCAACGTTTTCGCTTTCAAGAAATAGACCCCAGGCGATACCGATTCCAATCCCATTTCACAAAAGCCAGTATTGTTCAACGTTTTGCGAAGCAAAACCACCCCGCTGACGGTCATCAATTCCACTTCAGAAATGCTTTCAGATTCACTTTCGAGCGTGATGCTGACCCGGCCGCTGGCGGGGTTCGGCGCAATTTTGAGCTTCAAACTTGTCCGTCCAATTTCTTCCACACCCGTGTACGGTTGATTGGTAGCCCCCGGTGTGGGATTTACTGGTTGAAAATTGCCAGTGCCATTCGGCAATCGCCCCGTGGCTTGGTCAGGGTTTTGTTCGCCAAAAGTGTAGCCATCCACGAGGCTGAACCCATCGGCATTTTTTTCATAAATGGCAATGTATTCGCCACTTCCGGACAGTTTGAAATTGGTGTGTCGGTTGCCCTGCGACTCGTCGCTATCCGCCCAGAAAACAACGTAGGCGTGCGGTTGTACCCAAATGCTCGGCATCCTCCATTTGGCGGGCAGGTTCTCGTTGTCGGTGAGGAAGAAGCTTTGGAGGGGAATCGGCGCATCCCCCGGGTTATAAATTTCCACCCAATCCTCGAACTCGCCCACCTCGTCAGGGTAGGTGTTGGAGTTGTTGGTCATAAATTCGTTGATGACGAGCGGCGACACGTTTTCACCCACGTAAATCAAACGCCAGCCACAAGCAGGTTGGCTTGCCTGTTGCCCAATATTGTCGGTCGCCTGTACGAAGTACTCGAACCGTCCAGTCTGGCTCGCTACGCTGATGGAATTGCCGTAGGCACCATCGCCTGCTGGGCCGTCGGCATGTAGGCCATCGTCGAGGAGGTCAACGCAAGTCTGGGTCTGGCCATTCCAGCGGTAGCAGACCTGCATGTTTGAGGTCGAGTTGTCGTCGGTAGCGGAGGCATTGATTTGAATGCTCGGCGACGGGTATAGGTAGGTATGGTTGACATGGTGAATGACCGGGGAAATATCGCCTGGCGCCAACTGTTGCAGGGCAGTTGCATACCGCCCAGTGACGTAGGATTTGATGCCCTCTGGGGTTTGGAACCAGGGCAATGGGCCTATCCAACCTTGTTCAAAATCATTGAAAGTAAAGCCGTAGTCTAGTGGGCGGTAGGGGTCGGTTTGGGCGGCTGGCGCAATCAGTGCTTTTAGGTTGTCCAGATACTGGAAAAACGAGCTGGGGTTGAAAACCGTTTGCAAGGCAGTCTTCAAATAATAGCTGTACCGTTTTTTGTATTCCGGTACTTCGAGCAGCCGTTTGTACAACGGGCGAGGCTCGTTGGCAGGTGCCCAAGTGTAAATGTTTTGGGTTACCCAATCCACGTTCAGCCAATCAATGCCAAGGGTATTGTCGAGGTCGTAGGGGATGTATTCGAATTTGTCGGTTGCCAAATTATGGTAGAGGTAAAAATTGTTTTTGTTGTAAATCGGGCCATCCCAGTTGCCATCTAATACGTCGAAAGCGGCGGCCTTGAGGTAGCTGTCCACATTGAAAACCTTCTCTAGTTCACAGGGTAGGTCGGCAGTTGGTGTGTTGTTGAGCACGTCAATAAAATGGGCCAGGTCGGTGTAGTTGTCGGCGATTTCATTGGTGGTAAGGGCATAGGCTCGGCGGCCACCAAATTCTTGTTTGTAGAGGTCGGGGTTGCTGCCCTTGTAGGCGAGGTCGGCAGGCCAGAGGCATTTATAGAGGTTGCCGCCATTGTTGCCAAAACGCAGTTTGACGAACTCCTCGTCAATGTGTTCCACGTTGATGTAGAGGCCAAAATAGTCGCCGTTGATGTAAAGCCTCACGTGGTTGGACCGAGGGCCTGGTACGTCCATCCAGCGCAGCAAATCCCAGCTGATTTTTGCACGGGCTACAGTGGGGTCGTTATGGGAACCGTTGAGGTTCAACTTTTCCAGGCCGTGCCACGAGCGCCCCGGCTCGTAAGTGTTGAACGACACCCGGATGGATTTTTTTGCGGCGTTCACGGACGTATTTCCCCGGATTTTCACCCCCACATTTGCCACTGTGTCCTTGACTTGGCCGTTGTCAAAAACAAAACTGGCGTGCCAATGGTATTCGCTACCGGGCACCAGCATCAACGCCAGTGAATCAGCTGGCAGAAACACGTCCACTCGCGGGATGACGTCGTCCTTGAAAACGGGTGGCAATGCTGGGAATGGGGTTTGGGCAAACAGGGCAAATGGAAAAAAGAGCAAGGGGAGATAGTTCCATTTCATAGGTTGAATATTGGGCTGTGAAGAAAACAGGAATTGTAAATATAGCTCAAATTGCCGAAGAGAGCTTTTCGGGTATTTTCACCCCTGTCGGTTCAATTTCTCCAGTAGCAACTCCTTCAAATTCTCGCTAATGGGCAGTTTTTCGTCGCTGATTTTCACCAAATTTCCTTCAATGAATTCAATGGCGGCAAAGGCAATAACATGTGAGCGGTGAATGCGGATGAACTGCGCTTGGGGCAATTGTTGCTCAACAATATTGAGGCGTTCCTTCGTGAGCAGCATCTTGTCTTTGGTGAAAATCTTCACATAATCACCGTAGGCTTCCAATCGTATAATATCCAGAAAGTCAACCTTGTAGAGCTTTTTGTCTGCTTTAACCAATAAGAAATCTGGCGGCGTTTCTTGTTTGCCTTTTTTGGGTTCGAGCTTTTCAGTCACTCGGTTCACGGCTTTGACAAAACGCTCCAAGGAGAATGGCTTGAGCAGGTAGTCCACTGCCTCCAATTCAAAGCCTTCGACGGCATATTCCGGGTAGGCAGTCGTGAAAATGACGAGCGGTTGCTTGTCCAAAGCCTTCAGTAAACTTATGCCGGAGAGCTTGGGCATGTTGATGTCGAGAAACATTAAATCTACGGTTGTTTGACGAAGGAAATCCAAGGCGGCGAAGGCATTGTCGCAGGTGGCCAGCAGGTCGAGGTGGGGCAGGTCTGCGGCGTATTTTTGGATGATTCTGAGCGAAAGCGGCTCGTCATCCACGGCGATGCAGCGTATTTTCATGGTAGGTCAATTTTTAAAACAACAGTGAAAGTTTCGATACCGTCCGTGATTTCGAGGTGGTGCTTGTTGGGGTAGAGCAGGTCGAGCCGACGGCGCAGGTTTTGCAAGCCGACACCTCCGGCAGCACTACTTTTTTCTACATCATCCACCTCGCCTTTGTTGTTTTCTGTTTTAAAAACCAGTTGATTATCAAGGACTTGCAACAGTGTTTTAGTAAAAGCGCCTTCGGTTTCACCTTTGACGCCGTGCTTGAACCCGTTTTCCACCAAAGGCAAAAAAAGCAGCGGAGCGATCTGTTTATTTGCTGGATTCCCTGTCACCTCGAAGCTTATTTTCGCTTTTTCGCCCACCCGCAGGCGCTGCATTTCCACAAAATTGCTGAGGTGTTCAATCTCCTTTTCCAACGGCACAAAATCGGCATTTGATTCATAGAGCAGGTAGCGCATGGTTTGAGCAAGCCGTAGGATAATGCCCGGTGTGCGCTCGTCATTATCGAGTGCCAGAGAGTATAAGTTGTTCAGGCTGTTGAACAGAAAATGAGGGTTCACCTGTGATTTTAGGGCGCTCAGTTCTGCGGTTGTTTTTTCGGTTTCCAGGCGTTGGAGTTCGTCTTTTGTTTCTAAATACCGGAACCAACCTTTTGATAATTTTACCAAAGATGTGATAACAATATAGGCGATGATAAACTCGGCTATTTCCCATAAACCATAGTATGCTATAAAATAATAATCAGGAAATAAATGGTCGGACAAATAATTGAATGTCAATAAGTTAATGCCAATTGCAATAAAAATTACGGAAGCTAATAGCAGGAAGTATAGGCCATATTTTTTTGTTCTTAAAAAGGCTGGTATCAACCAGCCAATATTGGCATACACGGCCACCAAAATACTAAAATGAAAGAGGAAAGTGTAGATGATATCCACCGTCGCTATTTCATCGGAATAGGCAAAAATCCGTGCCAGCACATTAAAAGAAACTGCCCAGAACAGCAGGTGCTGCAATGGGCGGTTCTGGGCAGTTTTTTTTATGAAAACAGATAAGGCCATATTGTTTTTTCAATTCAGTTTCAGAACAATGGGTTCATCCAAAAACGCCGTTTTTTCTTCGGCGTATTTCTCCACAAACTTCTGCAAATCTGCGGGTGGCGCTGTGAGCAAGTACTCGTTTTCCGTCTTTTCATGCTTAATGCGTATTTGTTGATTTTCCAGCAGGTGCTTCAAGAAATCCGGGTCGAACATGTTAATTTTCATGACATGGCCAGTCATTTCCACCTTGGCAAATGTATGCACAGCGATTAAGTGTTGTTTCATAAAGCCGTTCATTTGTTCAGTGTCACCCAATATACTTCCTATCGTGCCATTTGGTTTGTCAACGGGAAGGCTGCCGGGATAGAAATCCATGAAGTAATGGCGGCCCAACTTCACCACGTGCACATCAAAAGCGGCCACCCGCCCGTTCTCATCTTCATGAATGAGCAGGTAGTTTTTCCCTTCCCCCGGCCTGAAGGTCCAGAGCTCTGCCTTTTTGGCTTTGTTCTCTTGTTGTTCTCGATGCCAGATACCCGGCAAGCCACTCAGCATCACGAGTTTGTCTGGGGTGTAAAGTGGTTGTAGGGATGGAATGCAGCCATTCAGGAAGGTGAGCAGGATGCCCGAAAACGCAAGGGCAGTTAATTTTTTATACTTTTTCATGTCGTCAGGTTTTAAAATGAACTTGATGAGGCAAAGCTGCCACAATACTGCCTAGCTGACAATTTTTGTCGGTGAAACCGGTCGTTTCAAAGTTGAAACCCAACTGAATGCGAGGAGACTTCCCTTTTTGATACCTTTGCCAAGTAACAAACGCACACCCAATCGAATGCAAATCGCACTGGTATTAGGTCTTCTTGTTCTAGCAATAGTCTTGTTCGCCACCGAAAAGGCGACGGTGGACCTTATTACCATTGGCCTGCTTATCATGATGACTACCCTCGGCATTCTCACACCCGCCGAGGCATTTTCTGGGTTTGGCAGCGACTTCATTATCATGCTTGCCTCCATCTTCGTGGTGGGCGCTGCCATGCAAAAGGCTGGAATTCTTGAGATAATGAGCACGAAACTCTTCACCCTGACTCGCAATCGGGTGAGGTCTTTGCCCACTATCCTGATGGCGTCCATTAGCTTTATTTCTGCTTTCATGAACAACACCACGGTGACGGCCATGTTCGTGGGACCGGTAGTAGGGCTTGCTCGTAAACTCAAAATAAGCCCTTCCAAACTACTGATGCCAATGGCCCATGCTTCCATCTTGGGTGGCACCTGTACCGTCATTGGCACCTCCACCAACAT
>JAHEAS010000257.1 GCA_024642645.1 Saprospirales bacterium
TGGACAAGCCGAGGTTAAATTTCAAACGATGTCCATGCAGGCGCACTACATCCTGATTGATTGGAAGGAGAGCACGATGTCTGCCATAGGTGAACAGTTGCCCAATGGGGAGTGGCTGGGCAAACCGCATTTTACCGAAGGTGCCCAGGATTTCACGACCAGCAGCATGAGGTACAATTACAAAACGTACAAGGGCGTCATTTACGACTCACAGACAAAGCAGGAGGGGCTAAATATTGTAGGGGAAAAAGGGAAATTTTTTGGAGCAGGTACTGATACGACGAAACGGAACGTGATTTACAACAAAAACGCCATTTTCTCCACCTGCGACCTGGACCACCCGCATTTTGGCATCCGCAGCAACAAACAAAAAATCGTGCAGGACAAAGTAGCCATCGTTGGGCCTTGTAACCTAGTAATTGGTGATATACCCACGCCGCTTTGGCTGCCATTTGGCTTTTTTCCGTTGAAATTGGGACAGCGCACCGGCCTTATTTTCCCCCAAAACTACCAATACTCCGAGGCTTGGGGATTTGGCCTCGATGGGGTAGGGTACTACCTGCCCATCAACGACAATATGGACCTCCAGCTGACCAGTGATGTTTACCTTAAAGGCACGTTCCGGCTGCATACCCTCTCGAATTACAGAAAGCGCTACAAATACAGCGGCAGGGCAAACCTCGACTTTGCCTACCAGCGCACGGAGGACAGCGAGGGCATTATCTCGCACCAGCCATCGGGCAGCCTGCAATGGTCGCACAACCAAGACAGCAAAGCGCACCCTTACCGTAGCCTCGGCGGCAGCATCAACATCCAAACAGGGAACTACCAGCGTAGCAACCGAACGGATGCAGCCGCACGTCTCAACAGTTCCCTCAGCTCCAACATGAGCTATCGCCAACGCTTCGATAAGCCATTCGACCTCAGCGCAGCATTCAGCCACTCGCAAAACACCAACACCCGCAATGTGACCATCAGCTTCCCGACGGTCAATTTCCAGACGCAAAACCTTTACCCATTTAAAAGAAAGGTGAAAACAGGCGGGGAGAAATGGTTCGAGCGAGTTCAAATGCGTTACACCTCTGAGGCTCGCAATCAGTTCACAGCGAAGGACAGCACACTGTTCACGCAAGCCACGTTGGACAGCGCCAAATTCGGCTTGCGCCACAGCGTGACGGCCAGCACCAGCTTCAACCTGCTGAAATTCTTCAACTTCTCGCCCAGCATGAGCTACAAGGAAGTTTGGTATTTCAAAACGCAGGACAAGACCTTTGACCCAAGTTTGACCATCCAAATGGACACGACATGGAACGACGACTCCACGGAATTCCAAGTGACCAACGACACCACGAAATTCGGGCACATCGTCACCGATGAAAATTGGCGTTTCAAACCGTTGCGGCAGTACAATGCTGGCATCAGTATGAGCACCAAGATATTCGGTACCATTTTATTCAAAAAAGGGAAAATAAGGGGGCTTCGCCATGTGATGACGCCCACTTTCGGGTTCAATTACACCCCCGACTTCACGAACCCCGATTGGGGCTATTTCAAAACAGTGCAGAAAGACCTGCGGGAAGACGAACAATTGCGATACAGTATTTACGACAACAACCGAATCAGTGGCTTTGAACAGCCGAGCACGGGCGGAAAACAGATGGCCGTCAACTATGGGTTCAGCAACCTTTTCGAAGCCAAGGTTTTCTCCAAACGAGACTCGACACTGAAAAATGTCAAGCTGTTCAACTCCATTTCCCTCAACGGCAACTACAATTTTGCAGCAGATTCCCTAAACTGGAGCACGGTGACTATCGGCGGCAACACCAATTTTTTCAATAACCTGACCTCCTTCCGCTTTGGCATCGTGCTAGATCCCTACGACTTCGACCGGACAAATGGCCGCCGCCTCAACCAACTGAATATCGAAACCAACGGAAAACTGCTCCACCTCACCTCTTGGAACGCCAACCTCAGCACCAACATCACCGTGAACAGGCTGCGAGACTTGATAAAAGGCGAGGATACTGACAAGAAAGTGGCCAACCGTCCCCGCACGGACGATGAGGAAGACACCGACGCCAACATCGCCAACTTGGAAGGCCCGGAGGATTTCCTGAGTCTCTTCGAGAATTTCAGCATCGCTCACAACTTCACGCTGTCGCAGCGGTACTACACCAATGCGGGCAAGGATTCCATCGCCGTCACTACGCATACCATCTCCAGCCGGGGCACCATCAAGCTCACGCCCAACTGGAATATCAACGTCGGGAATTTTGGTTACGACTTCCAGTCCAAGCGCATCACCTACCCCGACTTCTCCTTCTCCCGTGACCTCCACTGTTGGGAAATGGGCGTGGCTTGGCAGCCTCAGTTTGGCTCCTACAGCTTTTTTCTTCGGGTAAAGCCGGGCAAGTTGGACTTTATCAATATCCCGTACCGGAAGGGGATACAGGATAGTCGAGGGTTTGGGGGGTTTTAGTGTTTTTTTACCTATCAATCCACTCCATCTTCTCCTCCGTCCGAAGCGGCCCGCAGCCTATTTTTTGGAGTAAAAATAAAACGACAATTGCTCCGATAACGTACAGCAACCAATGTGGATTGCTTGGTTTGGGAGCGCCTTGAGCAGGCGGCTGATGCTGGTTGGTGTGAGTAGTTGCCATTTGGCAAAAGTAAAGTAATGAAATGTTCTGACGGCAAATTTCCCAACTAGAAATACCAATAAGCTGGTATCCTGAAATTCAAGCCTTTTTCTATACCTTTGTCGGGCTGTACGGCAGCAATCCTACCTGAACATTTTACACCTGCTGGTTTTCAACGGCGAACAGCAGTCTTTTTTCTGAAAAAAGGCGGAACAACAAAAAAAATCAACTGTACTGACAGATGTGTTTTTGCAATTGCTTGCAAATCAATACCTTAGCTGTACAAATTGAGGACGCCCTTGATTTTTGTTGCACCTAAACCCACCAACACCGCAAACCCGTACCTGATAACTTATTGAACAACCTACACTTCTGAACAGCCAATATGACCGCTTTTACCCTAAGATTTTTTTTCCTTTGGACATGCCTGCTCAACAGCATCGCACCCCTGCTTGCCGAAGTCAACCCACCTGTACTGACCAACCCCTCTGCTTGCGGTCTTGGCCTTTTCATTGAGCAATCTTGTGGTCCACTGAACGAGTTTCCGGTGGATGTCACCACTGCACCTGGCACAAGCCTCGGCAACGATGTTTACCTAAAGGAACTGCGGCTCATCATCAAACACGATTGGGACGCCGACCTCGACATTTACCTTAAATCGCCCGCTGGCGTCATCGTGGAAGTGAGCACCGACAACGGTGATGTGGACAGCAACTATGGCAATCCGAACGGCAGTTGTGACCAGTATACCATTTTTCGGGCAAGGGCAGCCGTTGGCGCATGCAGCCTTCCCAATGTTCGCAATGCCGCAGCGCCTTTCCTCGGAGCCTATTTGCCCGAGGGTAATTTTGCCGATTTCAACGATGGCAGCTCGCCGCTCGGCCATTGGACGCTGTTGGTCTGCGACGATGGCGCTGGCAACTTCGGCTACCTGGAGTTCGTCGAGCTAGTTTTTGAAAGCACCGGTTGTTTGCCCCCAACCGAAATAAAAGTTGAAAACGTTGACTCCACCTTTGCTACCTTGAGCTGGAAAAAAGGCACGACTTGCAGTGACCTAATATTCGAGTTCGGCCCAGTGGGCTTCACACCTGGCATCGACGACCAGCCCGGCGCTGGCGGCACGGTTAGTTTTGGTAGCTGCGCAATGCCCACGCTGACTGGCCTTTCCCCCAATTCTACTTTCGAGGTTTACCTTCGGGAAAACTGCGGCCCCGGCCTATACTCTATCAATTCTTGTCCGGTACTGGTCACCACGACTTGCTCCCCACCACCCGCCACCATCGTTGAAAATTTCAACGGACAGGCACTTTGCCCTGCTTTTTGCGGAGCAATATGCCCCCTCACCGGCCCGTGGCGCAATGCTTCCAACGACCAGTTCGACTGGCTGGTAAACTCCGATACTACCCTCACCGAAAACACCGGGCCGAGGTCCGACTACCCCGGTGGTGGCAATTACGTCTATCTTGAAGCCTCCGGAAGTGCCTGCACGAACAACAAGCGGGCGATGCTGGTCTCCAATTGCATTCAAGTGGTGGCCAATGCCGACACCTGTGACATGTCTTTCGACTACCATTTTTTTGGGGTGCACATCGGCGGTTTATCTTTTGAAGTAAGCACGGACGGCGGCATGACTTGGACCTCGCTTTGGTCAGCCTCCGGCAACAAGGGCGACAAATGGCGGCGCAAGTTCGTGGACTTGGATGCTTATAACGGCATGACGGTGCAGTTCCGTTTCAATGGCCGAGGCGGCAACGGAAAATTCGGCGACCTCGCCCTGGACAATATTGCTTTTTACGGCTCCGTGGACCTTGGTTTTCCAGACTATGTTTATTATCGGGACAGCGATGGCGACGGCTACGGCAATCCTAACCTGTTCATCGCCTCGTGCCAGCCCGCCAGTTTTATGGGTTATGTGGACAATTCTGACGACTGCAACGACCAGGACACCTACCAAAGTCCTGGCGAAATGGAAATTCTCTGCGACGATTTCGACAGCAATTGCAACGGAAATGCTGACGAGTATTTCGTGACGCCTGTCACCACGGAGAGCAGCGTGATTTGCAGTGGCGCTATGGGTTTTGTGGCTGCGCAACCCATTAATTTTGGAGAAATAAGCTGGTTCGAAACGCTCACGGGCGGTACGGCTGTTGGGGTAGGCGATACGCTTTTCCCAAACCCGGCGTTGCTTGTCAATCACAGCTTGGATACGCTGGAACTGGTTTTTTATGCGGAAGAAAACACGATAGCGGGCTGCGTCTCCAACGAACGTACGAACGTACGATGGCAAGCATCATAATTTTGCCAAGCCCTAAACTTGTTACCACTGACACCCCAGGCGACTGTTCTGGTAAAACATTTGACCTGAACACCATCAATGTCACCGACGAAAACGGCCTGAATGGCAACCTGTTTTTCTACGGCCATCAGCCGTTTCAACCCGGCGAAGAAGTAGGCCCTGTTGTTTTACCAACATCCACCACCGATTATTACATTGTGTCGGAAGCCGCCAACGGCTGCCGGGACACGTTAATCGTTACCTATTCTGTGCAGCCCGGGCCCATCGCATTCATCCCAGATGTTCCAACACTTTGCCGCAATTCGAACAAATACATTTCGGTAGAGAACATCGGTGCTGGCACTGGCCCTTTCCAATACCTTTGGAATACTGGCTCTGTCGCCGACTCGACTCAGATATTCAGTGACAACAACCTCGGCACGGTGAACACCTACGCAGTAACCATTAGCGACTCCGATGGCTGCTCCAGTGCCGACACGCTAGCCGTTACGACCATCATCAACATCAGCCAGATACTTACGTCGAGTAGCCCCGTCACCACCTGCCTAGGCATGGACGGCGGCATCAACCTCACGCCGTTGGGAGGCACGCCACCGTTCACCTACGACTGGGCAGGTGCGCCAATTCCCAGCCAGCCGGGCGGCCTGATGCTCACCGGCTTGGAGCAAGGCTCGTATGCTTTCACGGTGACGGATGGCTCTCCGGAAAAGTGCCGGGTGGTCGTTCCATTTATCGTCGTGAACGGCCCCGCTGCTAGCGTGGAAGTAGGCAGCGTACAACCTGTAAGCTGCCACGGCGGCTCGGACGGTTGCATCTCGCTGGACATCATCGGTGGGCCGAATACAACCGTGGCGTGG
>JAHEAS010000258.1 GCA_024642645.1 Saprospirales bacterium
AGTCCACCCGCATGATTGCTTTTTTGCCTTGAAAATTGATGTTTTTCATAGAAAAAGTCATTGGTCACTGGTCATTGGTCATTGGATGGAAAGCAGAACGCCCAAATGACCAATACCCAATGGCAAGTTTACAAACAAAAAAAGACACTACACTGGCCTTAAAAACCAGGTAGTGCCTTCGTTTCATACTAATTCAATCTTATCCCTGGTTGCCAGCCATTTCAGCCAAATCGGCTAGGCGGGCAGAGTAGCCTGCTTCGTTGTCGTACCAACCTACTACCCGGCAAGTACTTCCATTGGCTTGTGTCAGACCTGCATCGAAGATGCTGGAGTGGGTATTCTTCACAATATCGCTAGACACAATTGGGTCGTTGCAATATTCGAGTATTCCCTTCAAATGTCCCTTGGCTGCTTCTTCGAATTTGGCGTTGATTTCTTCTACGGTCGCAGCTTTTTTCAAAGTACAAACTAGGTCAGTCAATGAACCGGTAGCCACAGGCACCCGTAAAGAGTGCGCAGCGATTTTACCCTTCAAGTGCGGAGCAACGAGCACAACTGCTTTGGCGGCACCAGTGCTGGTAGGCACAATGTTTTGCGCAGCAGCACGTGCACGGCGAAGGTCTTTGTGAGGACCATCCTGAATGTTTTGGTCGCTGGTGTAAGCATGGATGGTGTTCATGAAGAACTGCTCTACGCCAAAAGCTTTGTCCAAAATGAGCACCAATGGCACCAAGCAGTTGGTGGTACAGCTAGCATTCGACATGATGAGGTCGGTCGGTTTCATGTCCTGATGGTTCGCCCCGATTACGAAAGTTGGAACGTCATCGGCTTTTGGAGGTGCAGAGAGCACGACCCTTTTGGCACCAGCCTGGAGGTGAAGGCCAGCCTTCTCCTTGTCAAGAAAAATGCCTGTGCACTCCAAAACGACATCAACTCCAAGCTCCTTCCAAGGAAGTTCTGCTGGGTTCCTGATGGCAGAGCCAAGGATTTTTTGTCCGTTGAAGTAGAGGTATTCGTCATCAGCAGATACTTCACCTTCGAATTTGCCCTGCATGGTGTCATACTTGAAAAGATGAGCAAGGGTTTGATTATCGGTGAGGTCGTTGATGGCCACCACTTGAACACCTGACTTTTTCAGCAAGTTTCTCATGGTAAGGCGGCCAATGCGGCCAAAACCGTTGATTGCAATTTTGATAGCCATAGTTGGATACTGGTTTATGATTATTTTATGGTAAAGAAAGATTCTTGATAACTGTACAAGGCGAAAGCCAAAGCGCTTTCTGGATAATTTGGCAAGGTTCGGAACTTTTGCAGGCTGTTGGCTGGTTTTAGCCTGAGTTTTTTAAGGTGCGCAAAGGTAAGCAGCTGCTGGTATTTATTGCATCCTTTTGGCAATGCAATTCCCGCCAAAGAAAAAAAAGATCGCCTCGGCTTTGGTTTTTTGAAAACAGTCCTATCTTTGCCCCGCTTTTGAAAGAAAGCATTATTGAAATAAAGTACGCCCCGTTCGTCTAGGGGTCTAGGACGTCGCCCTTTCACGGCGGTAACACGGGTTCAAATCCCGTACGGGGTACTAAAGCAAAGCCCTTGCGACAGTTGTTGCAAGGGCTTTTTTATTGTAGTCAAATAACCGTTGACGAGGTTTTCGCTTCGCCAACGGCAGCTATTTTTCTATCAAGCAGATAATACTTCCTTTACCTTATCGGCTGCTTCTTGCAGCAAAATGGCAGATTGCACTTTCAAGCCTGACTCGTCAATGATTTTTTTCGCCAAGTCGGCATTCGTTCCCTGCAGGCGCACGATGATGGGAACGTTGATGTTGCCCATGTTTTTGTAAGCATCCACCACACCCTGTGCTACCCTATCGCAACGAACGATTCCACCAAAAATATTGATGAGAATGGCCTTCACGGCTGGGTCTTTCAAGATGATGCGGAAAGCTTTCTCCACCCGCTGGGCATCGGCAGTGCCACCCACGTCAAGGAAGTTGGCAGGCTCACCTCCGGAGAGCTTAATGATATCCATTGTCGCCATTGCCAACCCGGCACCGTTCACCATACAACCTACGTTGCCATCAAGTTTGACGTAGTTAAGGTCGTATGATTTAGCCTCAACTTCTGTGGGGTCATCTTCAAGGGAATCGTGCATAGCTTCCAAGTCCGGATGCCGAAAAAGTGCATTTTCATCAAGGCTTACCTTGCTATCCACGGCAATGATTCGGTCATCGGCGGTTTTCAGCACTGGATTTATTTCAAAAAGCGAAGCATCTGAACCCAAGAAGGCAGCATAGAGTTGCTGCACAAATTTCACCATGTTCTTGAATGCAGAACCGCTAAGGCCAAGGTTGAAGGCGATTTTGCGACACTGAAACGCTTGTAGCCCTAGTTCAGCGTCAATCCACTCTGAATGCACAAGGTCAGGTGTTTCTGCAGCTACTTTTTCAATGTCCATTCCACCCTCTGTGGAGTAGATGATGACGTTGCACTTCTTTTCCCTGTCCATCAAAATAGACATGTAGAATTCTGAGCAAGCATCGAAGTCAGGACGGTAGCTATCTTCGGCGATTAGCACTTTGCGCACCAATTTGCCTTCGCCATCCATCCCGCCCGGGGTTTGTGGCGTTTTGAGCATCATACCAATGATGTTACCGGCATGCTCTTTCAGTTGGTCCAGGTTTTTGGCAATTTTTACACCGCCGCCTTTCCCCCTTCCTCCTGCATGGATTTGTGCTTTTACCACCACAAAATCAGTCCCTGTGGTTTCCCTGATTTTATTCCAAGCTTCTACAGCTTCCTCAACTGTGGTGGCCACAAAGCCATCTTGAATGGCAACACCAAATTTTTTCAGCAGTTCTTTTCCTTGATATTCGTGAAGATTCATTGCGTATGAATTTGAGGATTTGAGCATAGGGTATTTTTACAATGCCCCAATTCAAGTCCATATTTTATATTAAAAGTTAAATGTAATGCCCAAGCTTGGCATGATTGGCAATTGATTGATTCGTTTTGACCGTATCCTGTCAAAGTAGAAAATATTTTCCCGGTTGTACATATTGGAAGCACTGGCCACAACCTCTAAACTGGTGTACTTGCCAAATTTGAAAGTTCTTTTCAAAGAGCCGTCCATTCGATGGTAAAATGGCAAACGACCAGCATTGCGCTTGGTGTCCAGCACAACACCCAGGTCTCCATTGTTGGTGAGAGGGCTTGTGTTCAAACCGTTATCAAAGTTGGTGTTATCATAAAATCCTTGTGTGAGGGTAAACGGAAACCCGGAACCCATGTTCCAACGAAGAGCTGCTTCCCAATCACCCGTTTTTCCAAACTTGTAGGTTCCAAGAAGATTAACATTGTGCCTGCGGTCGAAGATGGTCGGGTAAATCTGCTCACCATCGTCACGGTCAACGTAAGCCAGCGAGTAAGTACCCCACAGATAGACTTTCTTGGTCTCGTATCGGAGAGTAAAGTCTATACCGTAAGCCTTGCCTTTTTCAGTGACAAAATTGGGGTCGGTGGGCGTAAGCTTGTTTCGGTTGATTTGAATGAGTTGGGTAAAGCCTTTATAATATGGCTCTACATTTAACTCCACATTTTTTGCTAAATCAATTTCGGTTCCGAAAACGGCATGTACTGCTTTTTGTAAACGGTGCGGTGCTTCTTTGATGCTGTTTGGTAGCGTTACCCGCTCTTCTGGGCCGGTAAGGAAGCCAACAAATAGGTTTACGACGTCCAGCTCGTTTACGCTGCTTATCAGGTTTTGGGAGTAGTAACCACCTGCAGCTTTCAACCTAAATCCATCCGTCACATTATATTTCATGCCAAATCGGGGCTCAATGTTGGAAGTGGATTGCGAAGCATAAAATTGCGCACGTAGGCTTGGCTCCAAAATCAAATCGCCGATTTTAGCTTTGTATTTCACAAAAGCACCAAGTTCAGTCGTGTTGTCGTTTTGGTTGATGGTGTTGCCTACATAATTGCGGAACTTAAATCTAGTGTCCAGTCCAATAATTTCAAAGCCGTATTTGATTTCATTGTGAAGCCCAAAATAGGTGAAATCAAGTTTCACATTGTAGTTGGAAATTCCGCTTGAACGTGGTTGCTCACCTGCTTCCTGCAATTCAATATTGTAATCTGAGTAGGCTACCGTGCCTCCGATGATGAGGTTTGAGTTTGGTGGAATGAGCGTAAAACTTGTTCCCCCTCCCACGTTTTGCCACCCAAGTTTAGCCACTCCGATATAGTTTACATCGTCGTTGAAATTAAACCCAAATAGGTTTAATTTACTTCCATTGGCAGCCATGAAAGAGATTTTTCCGTAAAAATCAGTGAATGAAAAAGGAAGCCGCTTGCGGTCTTTCTCAGAAAGCCCTTCTCCCGCAGCCGGATAAAAGGTCGTGTCCACGGCGTAGGAATACAGCAGTGGTGAAGTCTCGTTAATATAACTGTGCTTGGCGGTAAAGATGAATGACGAGCTTCCTCCACCTTCTTCAAACTTCTTGATTGGTCCCTCTAAAACCGCCTTGGCCTGAAAGGGATTTGCACTGACCAAGCCAGAAATGCGTTTCTTGTTGCCTTCCCTGGTTTTTAGGTCAACAACTGCTGAAACCCTACCCCCATATTCTGCATTGAAGCCTGCCGTCAATACGTCCACGGTTTTAATTATCTCTGTTTCAAATACTGAGTAAAAACCGATGCTGTGGAAAGGGTTGAAGATGGTCATGCCATCTAGCAGAATCCGGTTTTGGATGGGAGAACCTCCCCGGATATATATCTGGCCGCCTTGGTCTCCAGTAGAAATAATACCAGGAAGGACGGGCAGGTATTGTGCAATATCGGCTTGGCCTCCTGTTCCAGGCAATGCCTTTATTTGGTTGGCGGTCACAGTCACCTTTGAAATTGAAACATCTGACCGGGCTTGTTCACGCCGGGAGGAAATTTCGACCGTACCCAGTTGAATGCTACTTTCGGCCAGCGTCACCTGTTGACTGCTGATGCCACCTTCCCTAATGGTGACTTTCACGGCAGTACTGTCATAACCAATTGATGAAACGACCATGGTATAAGTACCAACGGGGACATTGCCGATGCTAAAGAAGCCATCAACGTCTGTGTTTGTGCCAATGCTCGTACCTTGGAGCAACACGGTTCCGAACATAACGGGTTCCCCAGTATTCTTGTTCAAAACATTGCCCCGAAGAACGCCGCCCTTTTGAGCCAAAGCTGAGTAACTAACGAAAAGAGCAAGCGTGAAGGCTGCTAGTATTACTTTTTTCATAACTAAATTCAAAGAATTTTGAAAGCTGCGGCGGTTTTACCGCAATTCGGGCGCAAATATAAAAGGATAGTGCTGGAAGAAAGGACTTCGGGATGTCAATTTCGTACTGGAGCAAAACTAGTTCGTTGAAATATCCGACAGAACATTGGGATTCCTCTGATTTATTAGCTTAAATGATTTTCTCTGTTGGCAAGTTGTTTAATGAAATGAGTCGTCTCCCCTTTTCGAAATTGGTTTAGGAAAACAAAGGACGACTCATGTCTTTCGATGCCATTGTTAGCATCATTTTACCATAAAAGTGTAGTAATATTCACCTGGATAATTTTCATAAAACCCTTCTAGATATACTTCGGAGCCACGTTTTTTCTTCAACTCATTGAGCACTTCTTGCACTGAACTAACCTTCACCTCTCCTACCTTGGTAATGATGTATCCTGGATCCATTTCAGTCTTTTCGATTGTGCTCCCAACTTTTATATTTTCAACATAAACGCCT
>JAHEAS010000259.1 GCA_024642645.1 Saprospirales bacterium
ATAGAAAACAGCATATTGGGCATTAGCTCGATAACACCGTTTCATCTACCCGAAAATGGCATGACCGAATCCTTCAAAGGCATCCTTCAAAATGGCAAAATATTGCTTGATTGCTTGCCAGGCGGCCAAGCGCCAAGGATGGCTCGCCTTGCCAAGGATTTTTCGCTCCACTATGTGAACCTGACCGAGTACGTGGATGAGACCAACGAGATAATGGCGTTGGCAAAAGATGCACAGACTGGTTTCGTGCTCCAAACCGGCCTCGCCCCGGGCTATGTTGGCGTATTGGCCCATGGAATGTTCCAGCAATTTTGCCAAGACTACGATGTGGAAAAAGTTGACAAGATTGAAATGAAGGTTGGTGCACTGACCGACTATGCCGTTGCTCCCCATTATTTCGGGTTCACCTGGAGCCCAGTGGGCGTGGCCACGGAATACTTGAAAAATACAATTGCCATCAGGAATTTCAAAAAAACCATCCTGCCACCGCTGACGGAAACTGGCAAAATCATTATTGACGGCGTTGTTTATGAAGACGACCTAACATCCGGTGGCGCTGCTGACTTGCCGGATGCGCTGGAAGGTAAAGTAAAATCCCTCGATTATAAAACGCTCCGCTACCCCGGCCATTACGCCTGGGTGAAACATCAACTTGATTTCAAGAAAGAAGAAGATGACCGCCTCGGAATTTTACAAGATGCCATGAATGAAGCTATACCATTTGTTGAAAACGACCGCATCATTTTGTACGTGGCAGTAGAGGGGAAAGATGCTGGTGGCACACTGCGGCGGCGGGAAATATCAAAGACCATACTACCCAAACAGGTGGGCCGTCGCACGCTTCGGGCCATCCAAACGACGACCGCCGTACCAATGCTCCAAGCTGCTCAGATGTTGCTCGAAACGAATCCGAAAGGCGTGATTTTGCAAAGCCAAATTGATGCTAAAAGCTTCTTAAATGGTGACTTTATAGTGCCAGTATATGGAGCGACCGACTTATAATTCGTCATATACAATGACCATAATCAGGTTATAACCCTATTTATAATCATTGACAACTAAAGGTAGTAGCGCAAGATTGGAAGCTATATAAATGCTCCTGAAATGAAAAATAAGATACTGCCTTATATAATCGTTTTGGCGATAGGAGGTCTTGCCACTTTTGCAACCTTTATTATTTGGAATTCCTTTCATAAAGAGCAGTGGTTATTGGTGATATCAATCGTCAGTATCTTCTATTTTTTCCTAGGAATTATAGCGGGAATCCTCAAAGTTGAAAAAGTATGGCTAGGGTGGTTGGCATTGCACGCCGCCACCTTATTTTCATTTATTCCCGGCATTCTTCAGTTCATTTTTTCGGGTCATTTCAATGAGGCAAGGCCACTCTTCCTTTTCATGGCTGGGCTGACTTTTGTGCCAATGGCGTTCAGCTTCCCAGCTATCTATTTTACCAATAAATACCAAGAAGATAAACTAGCGTCCGATGAAACACCGACTTGGCTGGCAATTGTACGAAAAGGGGTGATTGGGCTCATAAGTCTCCTATTTCCAGTTGTTTTAGGCTTTTTTGGAATGTTTGGAGTTATGATTGCCCAGTTTTTGGCTTATCAGCTTCATCTCCAGTTACCAATCCAATTCATTGCTTATCCACTGATATTTGCTTTTTTGGCTGTAGTGCTGGTCTATTTTCGAAACCAGTGGTTAATTGACAGCTTGTTTGTCTGCTTTTTCCCTGTGTTTTACTGGTGCGGCGTTCAGCTTTGGAATCACCCAGAAAAGTTGACTTGGTGGGATTTCGACAATGCGTCATTTCAAATGATACTAACCACTTTAATGACGCTGTCAACCACTTTTTTGGCTGGATATCTGGCAAACAGGTGGAGATGGAAAGGCCGAAAAGCAGCTCCTACCGATTAGATTCTTCAAAAATTTGTAACAGAAGGCAACGCAGCTAATGCCGACTTCGGCGCTAGTGCCCAATTCCGTCATTTCTTACCTTGACAATTATCACCCCCCATCAGCTGACGAATGTCATCGGCTACCTTTTTGGGCACTGCTACATTTGGGCGGTCAAATTCTGTTTTGGTAAAAAATCCGATATGTCAAATTATCAGCACCTTGGTAAAATTCCACGCAAGCGCCACGTCCAGTTCCGTCAAAAAAACGGCAATTTATATGCCGAGGAACTGGTCGGGACGCAAGGTTTTGCTGGCGTTTCGTCGCTGGTTTACCACCTTCACCCGCCCACCATTGTAAGCAAAAAAGGAAAGCCCTATTCGGTCGAACCTGAAATTGCCATAGACAAAAACCTGTCTGCGCTCAGCTTCAAAGGATTTTCCTTGGAGCCTTGCGGCAATTACCTGGACAGCAGAAAAACACTCTTCGTCAACAATGACCTGCATATCGGACTTGCAGCACCAGAGGATTCCATGACGGACTATTTTTTCAAAAATGCCGATGCCGACGAGATGCTGTTCATCCACAAAGGCAGCGGCGTACTGAAGACCATGTATGGCCAAGTTCAGTTTAGCTACGGCGACTATTTGGTCATTCCTCGTGGCACCGTTTACCAACTGGAGTTTGAGACAACGGACAATCGCCTGCTTTTCATCGAATCTTACAGCCCAGTTCGCACACCACGCCGTTATCGAAATGACGTGGGACAATTGCTGGAACACTCGCCGTTCTGCGAGCGGGACTTTCGTGCACCGCAAAACCTCGAAACCATTGACCAACATGGCGAATTCCCCATTTTTATCAAAAAACAGGGGCTGATTTTTCCATACACTTATGCAACACACCCCTTTGATGTGGTAGGCTGGGATGGCTTCCAATATCCGTATGCAATTTCTATCTTCGACTTCGAGCCACTGACTGGGCGCATCCACATGCCGCCTCCTATCCACCAGCAGTTCGAAGCGGATGGTTTCGTCGTTTGCTCATTTGTACCAAGGCTCTACGACTACCACCCAGAAGCCATTCCCGCCCCCTACCACCACAGTAACATCGACAGTGACGAAATCCTCTACTACGTGGACGGCGACTTCATGAGCCGAAACAATATCGAACAGGGGCAACTCACCTTACACCCCGCTGGCATCCCACATGGGCCGCACCCCGGCGCCATCGAGCGCAGCATCGGGAAAGCGGCCACCGAGGAACTGGCAGTGATGATTGACCCGTTCCGCCCCGTGAAAATCACCAAAGCGGCGTTGGAACTGGAAGTAGAGGATTACTATAAATCGTGGATGGAGGAGGAGGTAGTAAATAATTCAAGTTGCGGATAATTTAAGACTTGAGCTGGTTGATGGAGTTTATGAGATTGACAAGAGTTGATTTTACCCCCAAGCTGCTAAATATCAACCTTTATCAACTAAATCAACCCTTATCAACCAGCATCCGCATTTTAGGTTAAATAACTGAGTTATTGGGTTATTGCGCCAATAACTCAATAGCCCAATCATAAAATATCTCAATCAATAATATGGCTACATTGACAGGCATTTCCAATTACAATTATTCGCTCGATAAAATATTTCCCGAGGCGGACGATTTCCTTCCATTGCTTGGCACCGATTACGTCGAGCTGTATGTAGGGAATGCAAAACAGGCGGCCCATTTTTACAAAACCGCCTTCGGATTTCAGGCGCTAGCCTATGCCGGCCTCGAAACAGGTGTGCGAGACCGGGTATCCTACGTCCTAAAACAAGGCAAAATCCGCCTCGTGCTCACCACGCCGCTCCATTCCGACAGCCCCCTGAATGACCACCTACGCAAACATGGCGATGGCGTGAAGGTCATCGCCCTCTGGGTCGAGGATGCTACTGACGCCTTTGAGCAGACCGTGAAACGGGGCGCAAAGCCGTTCATGGAGCCAGCCATCGAATATGACAATGACGGGAAAGTGGTTCGCTCTGGTATCCATACCTACGGTGAAACAGTGCATATATTCGTGGAGCGCAAGGACTACAACGGCATCTTTTTGCCCGGCTATGAGCCTTGGGAAAGCGAGTACAATCCCTCCCCGACTGGCCTAAAATTCATCGACCACATGGTGGGTAACGTGGATTGGGGGCAAATGAACCAATGGGCCAAGTTCTACAACGAGGTCATGGGCTTCGCCAATTTAGTATCTTTCGACGACAAGGACATTTCCACCGAATACTCGGCATTGATGAGCAAGGTGATGACCAACGGCAACGGCCGCATCAAGTTCCCCATCAACGAGCCAGCGCACGGGAAGAAGAAGTCGCAAATAGAGGAGTACGTTGATTTTTACGAAGGCCCCGGCTGCCAGCACATCGCCGTCGCCACGGATGACATCGTGTTCACTGTGAGCGAGATGAGAAGGCGGGGCGTTGAGTTCTTGCACGTACCAGGCGAGTACTACGACACGGTGGCAGACAGGGTCGGCGAGATAGACGAAAACCTGCGCCGGCTCAAAGAACTCGGCATCATGGTGGACCGGGACGAGGAAGGCTACCTGCTCCAGATTTTCACAAAACCAGTAGAAGACCGCCCGACGCTTTTCTTCGAAATCATCCAACGCAAAGGAGCAAAATCCTTCGGCAAAGGCAATTTCAGGGCTTTGTTCGAAAGTATAGAAGACGAGCAGCGGCGGCGGGGAACCTTATAATAGTATTAGAATTAAGCATTTAAAAAAAAGCCGAAACCCAGCAGTAGCAGGGGTTTCGGCTTTTTTATTGACAAAAGTCATTCTAAAAGGAAAAAAGTTTGGCGCTATTTTCACTTCCCGAAGTAGTGAAGAACTATAAATCCCATGAGTAAAATTGACTTAACATTCCAAGCCACTGCTGTGCTTGGAGACAAAGAAAGACGAGTTTGGCGCACGCTGCAAGCCCTGCTTTTCATTATAGGCTTGGGCTTATTTGCAACACTGATTTTCTTCCCGGATATCGGTGTTGTCGCATTTTGGGATGTGCTGATACCAGTCGCTCCGCTGTTTTTCTTGGTTGCCGCTGGCGTTTGGCGAAACATCTGTCCACTGGCCACCGTCGCCCTGTTTCCCCACCATTTCAACTTTTCAAAAAGAAGGAGAATCCCGATAAAATGGCAAAACAGGTTGGCATTTGCCAGCGTAGTTTTGTTGTTTGTCATTGTACCCGCTCGCCACTTGGCACTCAACAACGACGGCTTGGCCACGGCAGCTACCCTTGCCTTCTTGGGCAGTTTGGCGTTCATCGGAGGGCTATTGTTTGACGTAAAAAGCGCTTGGTGTTCTGGCCTGTGCCCCGTACATCCGGTGGAAAAACTCTACGGCCAAAACGTCGGCTTCTCCCCAGCCAATGCCCATTGCGGCACTTGCCACAACTGTGTCATCCCCTGCCCCGATTCCATTTCCAAAGCCAATACTCCAAAGCCCAAAAGCTTGCAGGATTTGGCCACTACCCTGCTCACGGGCGGCCTTCCCGGTTTCATCTGGGGCTGGTTCCATGTGCCTGACTGTCGCAGTGGCGTAGCGGAATGGCAGGAATGTCTTACTGCATTCGGACTGCCTTGGGCTACCCTATTGCTTACTTTGGGAGCGTTTGTAGTGCTGCGCAAACTTTTACCAACAAGCCGAGAAACCCTCCTTACTGGCATTTTTGCAGCTGCCTCCATCTCCTGCTACTATTGGTACCGAATTCCCTCGCTAGTTGGCTACGGCATCTTTCCACAGGACGGTTTGCTGATAGATTTGACCAAAGCACTACCTTATTGGACTGTTTTTCTAGTGCAGGTGATGGCTACTGCCTTTTTCG